>NZ_JBFRHF010000021.1:0-143769 GCF_052115705.1 Inquilinus sp. 2KB_23
GTCCGAACGACAGCTCGGAGTGGCGGACTTCTGCTCGGAGTGGCGGACTTCTGGCCGGACACCGGTCACCGATCCCCGCCTTCGTCCAGGACCAGGCACTGAACCGGGGTGTCGGCTGGGATCAGGTCGCGTCCGTGAAGCTCTTGTAGCAGCCTGAGGCAGCGCTTGCCGATGACGACGCCGTAGCTGCCGTCCGGCCGCTCGTGGACCACGATGACGCCATGCTTGCGCTCGGCGGGCGTCGATGCCTGCAGCTTGTCCAACGGGATCTGTTTCACGTCCTTCATCCTGCTTCGGTTGCGCATGCGACCGAAGACGCCCCGTCGGCGAGGCGCGGGGGTGAAGGCGCAAGGGCAGGGCGGCGGGAGGGGGATCGCCCAGTCCGTCGCTTGCGAAGGGGCGAAGCGCAGCGGAGCGTTGCAGGCCGCGGACGCGGCCGAAACCTGGGGAGGCCCGGTGCCCTGGCGGCCGTGAGGCCGCGGACCCTTGCGCCGAGGGTGGCTGGCCCCCTCAATCGTCCCGCGTCCGCGGGATCATAGGTCTGCGATTAGAGACGCCGATCCCAAGGCTGCCGTCGCTGGATGAATCGAAGCGCTTCGTCGTCCACACGAGCTGGGCGTAGACCTCCGACATCTGAGAACACAAAATCAGTATGACCGGATCAGGCCCGAATGTTGGATGGACCTGTGCGAAGCGGGCGGAAGGCGCCGAGGAAGGCAGACCGGCTCGTCATCCCACTAGCCAATGCTCGCCCCGAATACAGTTCCAATGATGTATGTTGCTACTGCGGCGCCCGCTCCGATCACCAGCATTCGGAGGCCGCCTGCAAATGCGCCGCGGCCCGAGAACAGGCTCAGGACGGCGCCGATGGCGAAGAGCGCAATTCCCGCAAGCCCGGCCGCGATCGGCACGCCGCGAGTGGCTAGGCCGAACAAGAAGGGCGCTAGGGGCAGCGTCGCGCCAATGGCGAATGCCGCAAAGGAAGAGAGCGCCGCACCGAGCGGCGATCCCAGGTCGTCGGGGTTCAGACCGAGCTCTTCACGCGCCAGCGTGTCGAGCGCCTGGGACGGCCGGCTCACGAGCGCCCGGGCCATGCGTCTCGCGTCGTCGGCCGGGATGCCGCGCGCCGCATAAATCAGCGCGAGTTCCTCGGCCTCCTCGGTCGGATACCGCGCCAGCTCATCTCGCTCCTGTGCGATCTGGTATTCGTACATCTCGCGCTGCGACCGGACCGAGATATACTCGCCGGCCGCCATCGAGAACGCTCCGGCGAGGAGGCCGGCGACGCCGGACAGCAGAATGAAGGACGGGTCGGAGGCCGCTCCGGCGACGCCCATAATCAGACAGGTGTTCGAGACAAGGCCGTCATTGACCCCGAAAACCGCAGCCCGCAACGTGCCTCCGCCGGTGCCTCCGTGGCTGCGCCCGACGTCGGCGACCGAGATGGGCATTGCGTGCCCGTCGGCCTGCCCGCGGTTGGCATATGCGGAAAGGCCGCGGATCTTCATCGCAGCCAGAACCGGGAGCATGCGGCGCGGACCGAAGAGCCGCACCAGCGAGGCGACGATGCGGGCACGCCGGCTCGGCTCGAACGCGGGAGGGAACCCGCCATCGGCGATGACGGCGGCCTGTCGCTCGGCCGCCGTTCGAAGCGCATCGAACAGGGCGCGTTGGCGCGGATCTCCTTCCGCTTCCGCCACCGCTCCGTAGAGCCAGGCGGAGGTCATCTCCTCCGTCCATCGAGTCCGTGCATTCTTGTCCATCCCCGCTCATCCCCTTTCGCGCATTGGCAACGTCGCCGTGACGCGCAGCCCTCCCATAGCGCTGTCGTCCAGCCGCAGCGCTCCCCGGTAGGTCTCGACGATGTCGCCGACGATCGCGAGGCCGAGTCCATGTCCTGTTCGATCGGCGTCGAAGCGAACTCCCCGGCGGAGCACCGAAGTCCGCTGCGACGCCGGTATGCCAGGTCCGTCGTCCTCGACGGCGAGTTCGAGGCTTCCGTCCCGCGCCGTCGCCGAAACGCGGACTCGTCTATGCGCCCATTTGGCGGCGTTCTCGATCAGGTTCCCCAGGAGTTCCGCGAGATCGTCCGCGTCCAAAGCGACCTTGAGGCCTTCCGGGACCTCGTTTTCCCAAGCTAGTGTGGCCGCTCGCGGAGCCCGCCGGACGATGCCTACGATACGATCGACCAGCACCCGAGGGGAGGCCGCTGCGCCGCGATGGGGGTGGAGCCGGGCCTTGGCGATCGCCCGTTCGATGTGCCGACGCATGGTTTCGACCAGCGCCTCGATCTCATAAGCGACATCTTCCTGGCCGCGCTCCCGCAGCCTGCGTGCGTCGGCGCTCAGAACGGTGAGCGGTGTGCGCAGCCCGTGCGCGAGGTCAGCCGCGCTCGAGCGGGACCGGGCGATTGCCCGATCCTGCGCGTCGAGGAGGTCGTTGATCTCGTTCGCCAGCGGCAGGACTTCGTCCGGATAGGTCGCCGGCAGGCGGGATTGCCGGCCGGCATGGACCGCTTCGACACCCCGTCGCACCGCTTCGAGCGGACGCAGCCCGATCCGGATCTGGACCCAGGCTGCCGCCAGCAGGGCCAGCCCGAGCAGTGCGAGGGAGGGCGTGATGTCGCCGGCGAAGTCATGGCTGGCCTGGATGACATCGGCCTGATCGATGCCGACAGCGATCCGCAAGATGTGCTGGAGGCCGCTCTGGAGGATCGCCACGCGACGTTCGCGCAGGATCAGTGAGGCGCGAGCCGGCCCTTGCAGGACATGGCGATGCACGGTCGTCAGATCGGGACTGTCCGCCGGCAGGCTGAGCGAGGTGTCCCAGAGGGAGCGCGAGCGGAGGTCCAGCCTCGTCGTCTCGTCGGCTATCTGCCAGTAGAGCCCGCTCAGCGGCTGGTCGAAACGCGGATCGGCAGGGCGTTGCGCAAGCACGAGGCTGCCGGCGGCATCGAAGCCGATCGCGCCGGCCAACTGGCGGAGATCATTGTCCAGTTCGGCGTCGATCCGGCGCTCGACATGCCGCTCGAAGAGCAGCACCAGCCCGAAGCCCGCCACCACGAGGGCCGCACTGATGGACAGGGCGGCGGCCACGAGCAGCCGCAGGCGAAGCGAGCTGCGGGTCATTCGGTGGGCTCGGGAACCAGATAGCCGAAACCGCGGCGGGTCTCGATGAAGTCGATCCCGAGCTTGCGCCGGAGGCGTCCGACCAGCACCTCAATCGCATTCGAGTCCCGCTCGTAGTCCTGGGCATACAGATGCTCGGTCAGCTCGAGCTGCGGGACGACCCGCCCCGCGTGGTGCATGAGGTAGGACAGCAGGCGATATTCCTGCGGCGATAGGGCGATCGGAACGCCGTCGACCGTCACCTTCATCTGCCGAGGGTCCAACACGACGGGGCCGTTCTCGAGGACCGGGCCCGGCCGTCCGGCGGACCGCCGGATGATCGCCCGCAAGCGCGCCAGCAATTCTTCGATCCGGAATGGCTTCGGCAGGTAGTCGTCGGCGCCGGCATCGATGCCGTCGACCCGTTCGGCCCAGGTGCCGCGGGCGGACAGGACCAGGATCGGCATGCCGCGTCCGGCTGCGCGCCAGCGCTTCAGGACGGTCAGGCCGTCCAGCTTCGGCAGTCCGAGGTCCAGGATCGCCGCGTCGAAGTCTTCCGTCTCGCCGCGGAACCACGCCTCCTCTCCATCCGTCGCCCGCTGCACCGCGTAGCCGGCCCTGACTAGGCTTCCCGTGATGTCGCCCGCGATCCGATCGTCGTCTTCGACCAGAAGGACACGCATCACTCCCCCTCGACCTCGATCACGTCGCCGCTGCCGGCGTCGACGTCCAATTCCACGAGCCGGCCGTCCGGGGAGATCAGCTTGATCTCGTAGATCCAGCGATCGTGCTCGTTCTCGAGCTCGATCCGCACCACGTCGCCGGGGAAGCGTTGCCGCACGGACGGCAGGATGTCCTCCAGCGGCCGGATCTCGCCGCGCTCGCGCGCCGCCCGCGCGCGATCATGGTCGTCGCCGAAGCCGGCCGGAGGCAGCGCCAAGACGATGAACAGAACCAGGATGGAGCGAATCAAAATCATCGCACGCGAGCTTGCCCTTTCCAGGCTGACAACTCGCTGACACGACCCGTCAGGGTTCGGTCAGCACCACTCCTCTACGGTTGCCATCGTAGCCGGGCGATCGCCCGGCGCCTTGCTGGAGATCAAAACCATGCGCTTTCTGATGACGGCCGGCCTGATCGCATTCTGCCTGGTGGGCACTGCCCCGGCCTTCGCCGACAATGATCCGAGTTGCGGCGATGCGCCCCGCGCTCAGTGGATGAGCCAGGACGCGGCCAAGACGAAGCTGAAGGACCTCGGCTACGAGGTCCGGCGGGTCAAGCCGGAGAATGGCTGCTACGAGGCCTACGCCGTCGACAAGACCGGGGCGAAGGTCGAGGTCTTCCTCCACCCGGTCAGCGGCGAGGTCGTCGGCACCTCCAAGGAGGACTGATGACGGCCATCGACGACGTGGCAGCGGAGTCCGAAGTCCAGCCTGCCACAACCCGGGTCTGGGATCCGGTGATCAGGATCTTCCACTGGACCCTGGTGGTCGCCTTCGCCATCTCCTGGCTGACCGGGGACGAGGTGAAGAGCGTCCACCTGGCCAGCGGCTACGTCATCATCGGCCTGCTGTCGGTCCGGCTTCTCTGGGGCCTCGTCGGCACGAAGCACGCCCGCTTCACCGACTTCATCTACCGGCCTTCGACGGTGGCGGCCTACCTGCGCGATATCGTGAGACTGAGGGCGAGACGCTACCTCGGCCACAATCCGGCGGGTGGCGCCATGATCCTGGTGCTGCTTTCCGGGCTGGTGGTCGCCTGCGCCACGGGGTTCATGATGACGACCGACGCCTATTGGGGAGTCGAGTGGGTGGAGGATGTCCATGAGGCGGCCGCCAACATCCTGATCCTGCTGGTCGGGCTGCATCTCGCCGGCGTCGCCGTGGCCAGCTTCGAACACCGGGAGAACCTGGTGAAGGCCATGATCACCGGCCGGAAACGGCTATAGGCGCCGAACCCCGCCGGGCGTTCTGACCCGGCGGGGTTGCCGCCTTCCCGGCCCTCAGCGGGTCGCGCACCTCGATCATGTTCCGCCACGGCAGAGATGATCATGCCATCGAGATCGTTCGCCCAGATGCGATGGACCGGGTTCGCTGTATGCTGGAGACTCAGATGACCGACTTGGCGCCGATGAGTTCCCGGTCGGGCGGCGCAGGCAATGCCGCGTTCTGAATGAGATCGACAGCATTCCTATCGCTGCGCTCGGGCCGAGGAGCGGAGTTGACTGGACCGCACCAAAACCTGTGGAGCATCATCATGATATGTTGGCGTGACTGGTGCGATGATTTGATCCGGGCGATAGATCTTGCGCCTGCTCTACAGGCTGTATGAACGCCGGTTGCGGCGCCAGATCCGGCGGCAATCGGTTCCTGGCCATGTCGGCATCATCCTCGACGGCAATCGTAGGCATGCCCGCAAGCTCGGGGTCGTCGACCCGCGCAAGGCCTACGACCTGGGTGCCGGGAAGCTCGACGACGTGCTCGCCTGGTGCACCGAACTCGAGATTCCGGCCGTCACGCTCTGGGTCTGCTCAATCGACAATCTGAGGCGGCCGCAGGTCGAGGTGGCGGCCATCCTGGCGGCCGTCGAGGCAAAGATCGGGGCTCTGGCTCAGGATCCCACAATCCACAGGCACCGCATCCGGGTCAAGGCTGCCGGGCGCCTCGATCTTCTGCCGTCCTCGACCGCCGCCGTGATCCGTCGCGCCGAGGAGATCACTGCCGGCCACGATGCCCTGACACTTACCATCGCGATTGCCTATGGCGGGCGCGAGGAGATCGCCGATGCCGTTCGCAATCTGATCCGCGACCGAGCGCGGCGCGGGGCTGGCATCGACGCCATCGTCGAGGCGATCACCCCGTCGGCCATTGACGAGCACTTGTATACGGCCGGGCTACCCGAGCTAGACCTCATCATCCGGACGAGTGGCGAGATCCGCCTATCCGGCTTCCTGCTGTGGCAGAGCGCCCACAGCGAGTTCTATTTCTCGGACGTCAACTGGCCGGAGTTCCGCAAGGTCGATTTCCTGCGAGCGGTCCGCGCATTTCAGCAACGATCGCGCCGCTTCGGGCATTGACGGCCGCCTACATGCGTCACCGGGACGTCCGCATGCGGCACGAAAGCCGATCCATTTAAGTGCCTAAGGAATGGCATGCTGGCGGGCTCCTCGTCCTGCCGGTCCTGCGCGTCCTCGATTCCTGCCACCGGGAGCGCATTCGTCCTGATCGCTGGCGGCATCTGGACGGGAAAGTGAAGTTACCCCGGCCTATCTCGCCGCCGACCCGATCGCCGGTTGCCACTGCGCCACGGTCGCGGCCCAGCTGATCGAGCTTGAACAGGTCGCCGCCATGCACCCCCGATGCTGCGCCAGGGCGATGTCGGGCAGCCGAAGCGACTGTCCGGAGTCTGTAGGCAGCCATCGAACACCTCATGCACGGCTTTGCCGTTATGGGTGTCGACGGCCGCATGCCACGATGCGCCACGGCCCGATCCGTAGGCTGGGTGGGATCGGCTCAGGTCGATACCGGCCTGGCGTGCCTCGCTGCTCGGCGGTCCTGGAGCGTGACGCAGGCCGATCTTGATCGAGGACGGCGTTGAGGGCCAGGAGAGTCCGCGTCATCGCGCGACCTCAGTCGAAGGATGCGGCGGCGCCGCGGCTGGGCCAGCTCCAGTCGGCGACATCGGGTATGTCGGCGCCGTGCTGCCGGATGTAATCACGATGCTCCGCCAGCCGCCCCTGGAGCAGCCGGCGGGCCCGGTCGCCCGCGGCGCCGAGTTGCGGCAGCCGGTCGATCGCGGCGATGGCGAGGTGGAATCGGTCGAGCTCGTTCAGCACCACCATGTCGAACGGCGTGGTGGTGGTGCCCTCCTCGCGATAGCCGTGGACATGGAAGTTGTCGTGGTTCGGCCGCTTGTAAGTCAGGCGGTGGATCAGCTGGGGATAGCCGTGGAAGGCGAAGATCACCGGCTTGTCCCGTGTGAACAGCGCCGCGAAGTGATCGTCCTCGATCCCGTGCGGATGCTCGGTCTTCGACTGCAGCGTCATGAGGTCGACGACGTTAACGAAGCGAATGCGCAGGCGGGGCAGATGGGCCAGCAGCAGTTCGACCGCCGCAACCGCCTCCAGCGTCGGCACATCGCCGGCGCAGGCCATCACCACCTCCGGCTCCTCGTCGCCCTCGGTGCTGGCCCAGTCCCAGCGGCCGATGCCGGCGGCGCAATGGGCCATGGCCTGGTCGATGTCCAGCCACTGCGGCGCCGGCTGCTTGCCGGCGACGATGACGTTGATGCGGTCATAGGTCCGCAGGCAGTGGTCGGTCACCACCAGCAGCGTGTTGGCGTCCGGCGGCAGGTAGATCCGGACGATGTCGGCCTTCTTGTTCACCATATGGTCGATGAAGCCCGGGTCCTGGTGGCTGAAGCCGTTGTGGTCCTGGCGCCAGACATGGGAGGTCAGCAGGTAGTTCAGGGATGAGATCGGCTGCCGCCACGGCAGGTCGCGGCTGACCTTCAGCCACTTCGCGTGCTGGTTCACCATGGAATCGACGATGTGGATGAAGGCCTCGTAACACGAGAACAGACCGTGCCGGCCGGTCAGCAGGTAGCCTTCGAGCCAGCCCTGGCAGAGATGCTCGCTCAGCACCTCCATGACCCGGCCTTCGGCAGCCAGATGCACATCCTCGGGCAGGATGTCCTCCATCCACACCCGCTCGGTCACCTCGAACACGGCATCCAGGCGGTTGGAGGCGGTCTCGTCAGGCCCCATCAGGCGGAAGTTGCGGGCATCCGCATTCAGCCGGATCACGTCGCGCAGCAGCTCGCCCATCGCCCGCGTGGCCTCGCCGTTGCTGCCGCCGGGGTGGGGCACGTCGAGCGCGAAGTCGCGATAATCGGGCAGCACCAGCTCCTGCCGCAGCAGCCCGCCATTGGCGTGCGGGTTCGCCCCCATGCGCAGGGTGCCTTTGGGTGCCAGGGCCTGCAGCTCAGGGATCAGCTGCCCGGATTCATCGAACAGCTCCTGCGGCCGGTAGCTGCGCATCCAGGTCTCGAGCAGGGCGAGATGGGCCGGATTTTGGGCCAGACCCGACAGCGGCACCTGGTGCGAGCGCCAGAAGCCTTCAGTCTTCAGCCCGTCGACCTCCTTCGGCCCGGTCCAGCCCTTGGGGCTGCGCAGGATGATCATCGGCCAGCGCGGGCGTGAGGCAGCACCGTCTTCGCGCGACGCCCGCCGGATCTCCTGGATGCGGTCGATGACGATGTCGAGGGTGGACGCCATCGCCTTGTGCATCAGCGCCGGGTCGGATCCCTCGACGAAATGCGGTTCGTAGCCATAGCCCTCGAACAGGCGCAGGAGCTCCTCATCGGTCATGCGGCCGAGGATGGTCGGGTTGGCGATCTTGTAGCCGTTGAGGTGCAGGATCGGCAGCACGGCGCCGTCGATCCGGGGGCTGAGGAACTTGTTCGAATGCCAGGACGCCGCCAGCGGCCCGGTCTCCGCCTCGCCGTCACCGACCACGCAGGCGACGATCAGGTCGGGGTTGTCGAAGGCGGCGCCGTAGGCATGGGCCACGGCGTAGCCGAGCTCGCCGCCCTCATGGATCGATCCCGGGGTCTCCGGCGCCGCATGGCTGGGGATACCGCCGGGGAAGGAGAACTGGCGGAACAGCCGGCGGATGCCGTCGCGGTCCCGCGCGATCTCCGGATAGATCTCGGAATAGGTGCCTTCGAGATAGGTGTTGGCAACCACGCCCGGCCCGCCATGGCCGGGGCCGCAGATGAAGATCATGTCGAGATCGTCGCGGGCGATGACCCGGTTGAGATGGGCATAGATGAAGTTCAACCCGGGCGTCGTGCCCCAATGGCCGAGCAGCCTGGGCTTGACGTGCTGGATCGTCAGCGGCTGCTCGAGCAGCGGGTTGTCGAGCAGGTAGATCTGCCCGACCGACAGATAGTTCGCTGCACGCCAATAGGCGTCAAGGAGGCGCAGGTCCTGATCCGTGGCCTGGGAATGCTGGGGCATTGTTCGAGCCTATGGCTGCTGTATGACAAACAGGCGACGCCGCAGATCTTCGGGCGTTCGACTTGGGGCAAAGGCGCTGTCCGAGCAGGGCCGCAAGCTCAGTGCGACATCAGGACGGGCACCGTCATCGACTTGAGCATGGCCTGTGAGACGCCGCCGAAGATCACTTCGCGCAGACGGGCATGGCCATAGCAGCCCATGACCAGGAGGTCGGAGCCATTTTCCGCCAGGAAATTCAGGATCTCCGTCGCCGGATCCAGGACCTTCTCCCGCATGACGACGTTCGCGGTCACGCCGTGGGCCGCCAGGTGGCGGGCGATGTCGAGGCCGGGCATGCGGTCGGCTCGATGATGGTCGACCGCCAGAACGTCGACCCGCTGGGCCTTTACGAGGATCGGCATCGCATCCGCGACCGCCCGCGCGGCCTCGCGGCTGGCGTTCCACGCGACCGCGACATGATCGCCGATCGGGCTCCGCGTCCCGATGAACGGGATGATCATGACTGGACGGCCGCTGCCGAGTGCGAGCTCCGCCGGAAGCCCGAACGGCGGATGGCTATGGCTGGGATCGGTCTGGTCGACGACGATCACATCCGCGTAGCGCCCGTTGAACCCGATGCTCTCCACCAGGATGCCGCGCTCGGAGCGCCATTCCGATCTGCCGGCATAGCCGTATTGCTCGACGGTCTTGTCGAAGCGTGATTTGGCCGCCTCCAGTTCTGCAGCCGCCGCGTCCTCGAAAGCTTCGACGATCGATGGCGGGACGGGTTCGACGCCGTACATGCCCGATACGCAAAGCTCTCGACACCAAGGCCAATCAGCCTTGCATCGTGGCGGCGGGCCAAGCCGATGGCCGCGGCGAGTGCCGGCGTCTCGGCGGCACCGACATGAACGAGAACATCTTTATAGGACATCGTCTTGGCCTTTCCTGGAAAATGCCGGGGCCGTGGCCTCGCATCCGTATGGTGATCGGACGGCACCGCCGGGGCTTTGATCCTGATCAAGTGCGGCGCGGCCATCGGCGTCCTGATCCAGATCAAGGCCGATGCCGCTCGGCTGTGGTGCGGTGGAGGTCTTCAAGATGAGGACAAACCATGACCGCATATCGCCTGCCCCATGATGCCTGGGTCGTCGTTTGCGATGCGACCAAGGCACTGTTCCTGAAAAACAGCGGCGACCAGTTCTTCCCCGACCTGCGCCTGGTCGAGCAGATCGAGGCCCCCGGCACCGATCGGAGTTCGGATCTGGGAACCGATCGGCCGGGACGGCTGCAGAACCGATCCGGCCCTGCCAGCGCGATCGAGCAGACCGACTGGCATCGCCTGGAAAAGCAGAATTTCGCAATGCAGATCGCCCGGAAGATCGACGGGCTGACCCGGGAGAACCCGGCGCAGTCTGTCATCCTCGTCGCCCCGCCTCGCATCCTTGGCGCGTTGCGCCGGGCACTGTGCCCGATGGCATCGGCTGCGGTGGTGGCGGAGATCGGCAAGGACCTGACAAAGCATCCGGTCCACGAGATCGAGCGACTGTTGGCGGCCGGGTGACGAGGGGAAGCCGCCCGACGGAGGACACCGTCGGGCGGCATCGGGATCAGGCGCGCCCGACCCGGAGGGCGGGTTCGTCGCCCTCGGTCATCTCTTCCAGCGCGGGACGGTCGAGCAGCAGCACGTGGTGCGGACCCGCCATCTCGATCAGCCCGTCATGTTTCATGGCGGCGAGGGTCCGGCTGACGGTTTCGAGGGTCAGGCCCAGATAGTCGCCGATGTCGGTGCGGGACATGGTCAGGCCGATCGTCTTGCCGTCCGGCGCTGTGCGGGCCAGTTCGAGCAGGAATGTGGCGACGCGCTCGCCGGCGGTCTTCCGCCCGAGCGTGATCAGACGTTCATAGGCGGCGAGTAGGGAGCGACAGGCGATCTCGCGGAAGCGGCGGCTGACCGTGCCGTCCGTACGGGCCAGGGCCTCGGTCCGGAGCTTCGGATAGCGGACGACGACCATGTCGGTGATGGCTTCCGCGGCGAAGCCATGCTCGCCAAGCGCCTCGAATCCGAAATAGTCGCCGGCATGAAGGAAGGCCGCAATCTGGCGCCGGCCGTCGGGCAGCAGCTTGCTGGTGCAGCCGGTTCCCGAGAGCACCCGATACCAGTGCGGGGCCTCGTCCCCCTCACGATAGACGGCCGTTCCCCGACCGAGCGTGACAACGGTGCCGAGCGCGGCCAGCTCGATCATCCCATCGTCGGCGCCATGGCTGCGTATCGCCACGGCAGGGGGCTGAGCCAATGCGGACCGAAGCATGGGGCGGTTGGTGGCGTGTTGCGTCTGCATGATGGCCCTGCCTGCTCGTCGTTTCGTCGTTGGACGTGCAGTGGTCTTACGCTTCGGCCATCCCCGGCATCATTGTGAAGGATACGTACGGGACTCTACGTATCCGGCCACGATAGCGGCGCTAGCGCCGCATGGATTGCGTGGATCAGATCCTCGCTGTCGAACGGCTTTCCCAGCACAGCGGAAGCCTCGGCGGCGATCGCGGCCCGTCGGATGCCGTCGTCAAGCTTGCCGGTGATCAGAATGCGGGGAAGCGCAACTCGACGCTGCCGAAGCTGCAGCAGCAGCTCCATGCCGCCCAGCCCCGGCATGTCATAGTCGATCAGGATGCAGCCGGACTCCGGAAGCGGCGAAGCCGCCAGCAGCTCCTGTCCAGACGCAAAAAGGCGCACCGGGAACGAAGCCGTCTCCAGCAGAAAGCCCAACGAAAGGCGCACGGCCGAATCGTCGTCGACGACAAGGATCGTCGGACGGGGATGCGTTAATGTGGTCGTGGGCACGGGCGGCGCCAGTCGGTTGGACGTGGGGCCGATCACGCTATCCTGGCGATGCCATGTCCGACTTGATCTGAATCAAAGCGCAAGTTTGCCTCGGCTAGTCGCCGGAATCGCCGCTTCGGGCCCGGTGCGACAACCACATCCGCACCAGCTCCGACAAGTTTCTGGCCTGCATCTTGTCCATCACCCGGGCACGGTGAACCTCGACGGTTCTGGCGCTGATTCCCAGATCGTAAGCGACCGTCTTGTTCGGGTGCCCCTTGACCAGGCCAGCCAGGACTTCGAGCTCTCGCGGCGTGAGCACCGACAGCCGGGCCGCAACGGCCGCCGCCTCGTCGTGCTCCTCCCGTTCCCGCCTGTTTCGCTCCAGGGCCGCGTGGATCGCACGGATCAAAAGCTCGTCATCGAACGGCTTCTCGATGAAGTCTGCGGCGCCCGCCTTCAGCGCCTGGACCGCAACGGGGACGTCGCCGTGGCCGGTCATGACGATCACCGGAAGCATCACCTTCCGCTCGATCATCGTTCGCTGCAGGGTCAGGCCGTCCATGTCCGGCATCCGCACGTCTGTCACCACACAACCGGACCGGGGCAGATCGGGACGGTCGAGGAAGGCGAGAGCGGAATCGTACACTTTGACCTGGAAACCAGCTGTCTCCAGGAGGAAGGACAGCGACAGGCGAATGGCTTCATCGTCGTCGATGACGTGGACGATCGCTGCTTCAGCCATTGCCGTTGCTCTCATCCGTGGCGGCCGAGGGAACCGTGAACCGGAATGTTGCGCCGCCGCCCGGCGTCGGCTCCGCCCAGAGCCGTCCGCCATGGGCCTCGACGATCGTACGGCAGATCGAAAGGCCCACGCCCATGCCGTGACGTTTGGTCGTGATGAAGGGTTGGAACAGATGCTCTTCGACCTCCGGGGTGAGGCCCGGACCCGTGTCGATCACGGAAAATTCGATCGCATCGCTGCGCGCTGCGGCGGCGATCCCCAGCTCGCGCCTGGCGCTGCCCTCCATGGCCTCCATCGCGTTGCGCATCAGGTTCAGAAGCACCTGTTGGATCTGGATCTTGTCGACGATGATGTGCCGTGCCCGGGCGTCGATCGCCAAACGCACCTTAACGCCATGTTCCTTGGCGCCGACGAGAGCCAGGGCGCTGGCCTCTTCCACCATCTTGGCGACGCTCTCGACATGCTTTTCAGTCTCGCCTCGCGCCACGAAGTCGCGCAGGCGCCGGATGATTTGTCCGGCTCGCAGGGCCTGTTCGGCACCCAGGTCAACCGCTTCGCGAAGCCGAGATAGGTCTGGCGCGTCGCCGGCGCTGAGCATGCGCCGCATGGCCTGGCAGTAGTTCGTCACCGCCGTCAGGGGTTGATTGAGCTCGTGGGCCAGAGTGGCCGCCATCTGACCCATCGCGCTGAGGCGCGAGACGTGCAGCAATTCGGACTGCAGCTCCTGCAGGCGCCCCTCGGTCTCCTGCCGCTCCGTCAGGTCTCGAATGAAGCCGGTGAACAGCCGATGGCCCGCAGGCGAGACCTCTCCCACCGAGAGCTCCATCGGAAAGGTGCCGCCATCCTTGCGCTGTCCGACGACCACGCGGCCGATGCCGATGATACGGCGCTCCCCTGTTGCCAGATACCGCCCGAGATAGCCGTCGTGCTCTCCCCGGTAGGGAGAGGGCATCAGCATGTTGACGTTATGGCCTTGGACCTCCTCGGAAGTGTAACCAAACAGGCGCTCGGCCGCGGTACTGAAGGATTGGATGATGCCCTGCGCATCGATGACGATCATTGCGTCCGGGACAGTCTCGAGGATCGAGCGGAGATGGGCCTCGCCGGCTTCCGCCGTGGCCTGCGCGATTCGTGCGGCGGTGATGTCGGCATGTAGGATGACGACGCCTTTCAGCGAGCTATCTGAGGGGCGAGCAGCGGTGCAACGGATCCACTGTTTCCCTTCGGAGCCATCGAAAGAGTATTCCAGTACGAAGCTGTCGCTGCGGCGGTCGAGCATCGATCGGAGCCTGTCCAACAGGCGTCCGGCATCCGGATTGCCCCTGTCGGCCTCGATCTTGCACATCGCCACATAGTCGGCGCCGACCGCTGCTCCCGTGACGGCATTCCGTGGCGCGTTGACAGACCAGCTGTGGTTGGCCGCGACGATTGTGCCGTCCTCGTCGAGGAGGGCGATCTGCCCCGGAAGGGCATCGAGGATCGCCCCATGGTATTTGAAGTCGGGCGACGATTTCATCACACAGCCCCTCAAAAAGCCCGCTCATCAGAGCCGGCCGCCAATTCATTTCGCCTTTCTGCGGGACCAGCGCCAGCCATTTGGGCAGGCGTTCGACCACCGCCTGGGCCAGTGCATCCCAAGGGTAGCAGCGGGTCGGTGGCCGGGCAATTGGGAGGCGCGGTGGCGGGACGAGGCCGCCGGATACCCGGAAGGCTGCAATCAGATGATTTGCAGACATCGATGAGCCCGCTCGTACTCCGATCATAGGGGGCGGTCTCCATCTCCGATCCCCCGTGAATTCCGAAGCCCAACAGTCGCTTGATCCAAATCAAAGCGGCAGCCGGGTTGGTGGCTCTTTCTGCTCTGAACCGGCGCGACCGACATGCGCATCGAGTGTCGAGCCGAGCCATGCCCTCAAGGGCAATGAATTGCAGGGGAATTCCATGAGAGCATTCGTTTACCGCGGGCCGGGGTCCAAGGCGGTCGAAGACCGGCCCAAGCCCGAGATCCAGGCCCCGGGCGACGCGATCGTGCGGATGGTCAAGACGACGATCTGCGGCACCGATCTTCACATTCTCAAAGGCGATGTCGCGACTTGCGCCCCAGGCCGGATCCTGGGCCACGAGGGCGTCGGCGTCATCGACTCCGTCGGTCCCGGTGTCACCAACTTCCGCCCGGGCGACCGGGTCCTCATCTCATGCATTTCGTCCTGTGGCACATGCGAGAACTGCCGCCGCGGCATGTATTCGCATTGCACGACCGGCGGGTGGATCCTCGGCAACCGGATCGACGGCACGCAGGCCGAATACGTTCGCACCCCGCATGCAGACACCAGCCTCTATCCGATCCCGGACGGTGCGGATGAGGAGGCGCTCGTCATGCTGAGCGACATCCTGCCGACCGGTTTCGAATGCGGCGTGCTCAACGGCAAGCTCGCGCCGGGCTCGACCGTCGCGATCGTCGGGGCCGGCCCGATCGGACTCGCCGCCCTGCTAACGGCTCAGTTCTACTCACCTGCCCAGATCATCATGATCGACCTCGACGACAACCGGCTCGCTGTCGCCAAGCAGTTCGGCGCCACCCATGTTGTCAACAGCCGCGGCGGCGGCGTTGCCGAGGACGTCAGGGTTCTGACTGGTGGCCGCGGCGTCGATACCGCGATCGAGGCGGTCGGCGTGCCCGCTACCTTCCTGCTCTGCCAGGACATCGTCGGCGCTGGAGGCACCATCGCCAATGTCGGCGTGCATGGCCAGAAGGTCGATCTCCATCTGGAGCGGCTTTGGTCGGAGAACATCACGATCACGACACGGCTGGTGGACACGGTCACGACGCCCATGCTCCTGAAGACGGTGCAGTCCGGGAAGATCGACCCTGCCCGCCTCGTCACCCACCGCTTTCCCTTCGATCGGATCCTCGACGCCTATGCAACCTTCGGCCGCGCCGCCGACACCAAGGCGCTGAAGGTGATCATCGCGATGTGAGGATCGGGGGCGTCGAGGCTCAGGCCGACCAGGAACACAAACCGGGACGCACCGCGACCGGCACGACGACGGCAGTTTTCATTCCGATGAACCCGGCGGGTGGGTCAGCGGCCCAGCCTCCGCCGACAAGGAGGACACAATGTCGATCCCCAAAAGCAACCCCAACAGCCCGGACACGAGGACGGTCGATCCGGGCCAACCTTTTGTCGACGTGCCGCTCCCCGGGGCTGGATGCCGCATGCCGAAGAAGCCTCGGCACGGCAGGAATTCGTCCATTCCCCGCCCGGCAAAGGCCGAGCAGTCTTCTACGGCAGGCGTGACGCCGGCCGGGCGTCCGCGCAGTCGGCGAGCGGGCTGAGGCCTGCGGTCGCTGGGCCGTCTGGCCTGCAAATTCGAAGGTCTGGGAGATGTAGCGCCGTCGCCGGGAAACCAGCGGCGGCATTGCTTCAGGGGGGCAGCGATCGGCCATCGGCTCCGGGCGCCGATCGCGGGGAACCATCCTCTCCGGCGTGATCCACCTCCGGCACCAGCCATGTCGCGACGACGAGGGAGAAGAGGAAGAGCACGGCCGTGCTCAATATCCAGGCGCAGGTCCACATGCTGTCCTATCCGATCCCGCTAGCGCCGCAGCCAGGCGAGGACGCCGACCAACGCGACGATCAGCAACATTCCGATAAAGGCCTGGAGCACGCCGAAGTTCGGCGCCTCTTGCGCCACGAACAGCGCCGCGATCAGCCCTGCGGCCACCAGCACCAGACGGATCAGAAGCGACATCCCCACCTCCCTTGTTTCCTGGCCAGCCTCTCGCGATCGGCAGCGTCGCTCCTTGATTCAGCTCAAACCTCATCCGGCTGTGGAATTGATCCGGATCAAAGCGGCAGGCGCCTGTCCTCGCCATCCTCCCTCCACACCAAGGAGGAGAAAGACGATGAACGCCGCAGACGTCATGACCAGAAATCCGGTGACCGTGCGGTCCGATCTGCCGATCCTGGCCGCCATCCGCATCATGCTTGGCCGCGGGATCAGCGGCCTGCCGGTGGTCGATCTGGAGGGCGACATGGTCGGCATGATCACCGAAGGCGACCTGCTGCGCCGGGCCGAAATCGGCACCGAGAAGCGCCGGCCGGACTGGCTTGCCTTCTTCACTGGAACCGACCGGCTTGCCAGGGAGTATGTGAGGTCGCACAGCCGCAACGTCGCCGACTTGATGACGCGGGACGTCGTTTCGGTCTCCGAGGACGCCTCACTCGATGAGATCGTGCGCTTGATGCTGGACCGTCGGATCAAGCGCATTCCGGTGCTGCGTGGTACCAAGCTGGTCGGCCTCGTCAGTCGCGCCAGCCTGTTGCGGCTCCTGGCTGGGCTGCTTGATGTCCGGGCAGAGAACGGCCACGACGACAAGGCCATCCGCGAACGGATCTTCGCCGAACTGACCGAGCAGCTGTGGGCCCGGGTGGAGGGAATGCGGATCGAGTGCCAGGACGGGCGGGTGACGATCGGCGGCGTCATCACCGACGAATGGGTGCGCGACGCCCTGAGGGTGGCCGTGGAGAACGTGCCCGGCGTGAAGGGGGTCAAGGACGACATGCTCCTGATTGAGCCGCTCACCGGAACGGTGCTCGACCCGGTGTACCAACGGCAGCTCTGATCCAGCGTGAGCAGGACGCGGACTGTGCGGACGTTGGATCGCGCCGAGGACTGGTCGGGCTCGCTTGAAGGAGTGCTCGGGCGCCTCGCCGTCACGCCGTCCGGGCTGAGCTCCGATCAGGCATCCACGGCCCGGCAGCGCTGGGGAACCAACGACGTGCTGGCGCATCGCCGCGCCTCGGTGACCGCGCTCCTGCTCGACCGTCTGCGGAATCCGCTGATCCTGCTGCTGCTTCTGGCGAGCGGCCTGTCCCTCGCGGCGGGGGAGACGCGCAGTTTCGTCATCGTCCTCGGGATCCTGTCGATCAGCGTGGCGATCGACTTCGCGCAGGAATTCCAGGCGCACCGGACGGTCGAGGCGCTGCAGCGCTCGGTCGCGCTGCGGGCGAGAGTGCGGCGTGATGGGTCGGACCGAGAAATCCCGGTCGACGAGCTCGTGCCCGGCGACATCGTGCGCTTCTCAGCCGGCGACATCGTCCCGGCCGATTGCCGGCTGATCGAGAGCCGCGACCTCTTCGTCAACCAGGCCCTGCTGACCGGGGAATCCTATCCCGTGGAGAAGAACGCCGGCGATCGGACGATCACGGGTGAGGGTCCAGCAGGGGCGGCGGATGCGGTCGCGATGGGCAGCTCGATCGTCAGCGGCTCGGCGACGGCCCTCGTCTGCCGGACGGGCCGGGAGGCGATGCTCGGCACGGTGGCGGCCAGCCTCGGCCGGCGGCGCCCGCCCGACGCCTTCGAGATCGGCGTGCGGCGCTTCGGCTTCCTGATGCTCCGGCTCACCGTGTTCCTCGTCCTGTTCGTGCTGGCAGTGAACCTCGCCTTCCACCGGCCCTGGTTAGAAGCCCTGATGTTCGCTCTGGCGCTGGCGGTCGGGCTGACGCCGGAGCTGCTGCCCATGATCGTCACCGTGACCCTGGCACGGGGCGCCCGGCGCATGGCCGCCCGGCGTGTCATCGTGAAGCGCCTCGCCGCGATCCACGACCTGGGGGCGATGGACATCCTGTGCGCCGACAAGACCGGCTCCCTCACCGAAGCCAGGATCCGCCTCGTCGGGCACATCGATCCGACCGGCGCCGAAAGCGAGGAGGTGCTGCGCCTGGCCGGCCTCAACAGCGTCTTCGAGAGCGGCATCCGCAGCCCGCTGGACGATGCCATCCTCGAGCACGGACGCCCGGACGTCTCGGCCTGGCGCAAGCTCGACGAGGTGCCCTTCGACTTCGAGCGTCGCCGGGTTTCGGTCCTGGTCGAGCCGGTGGGCGGCGGCGCCCGCCTTCTCGTGGTCAAAGGTGCCCCGGAGGACATCCTGCAGATCTCCACCACCGCCGTGACCGCCTCGGGAGAGACGCGTCCGCTGGATGCTGCCGAGCGTGGGCGGCTCGCGGCGATGTTCGAGGGGATTGGCGCCGATGGTCAGCGGGCCCTGGGTATCGCCTTCCGGGAGGTCGCCCTCACTCAGGATCATGCGGCCCTCCAAGATGAAGGCGAACTGGCTTTTGCCGGTTTCGTCACCTTCGTCGATCCGCCGAAACCGGACGCCGCGGCCGCGATCCATGCCCTCGGCGAGGCCGGCATCTCCGTCAAGATCTTGACCGGCGACAACGAGCGGGTCACGCAGCATGTCTGCGCCGAGCTGGGTATTCCCGTCATCGGCATGCTGACCGGCGCCGAGATCGCCGGGATGTCGGACGAGGCGCTGCTGGGGCGTCTGGCGACGGTCAATCTGTTTTGCCGCGTGAACCCGCAGCAGAAGCGCCGCGTCCTCGCGGCATTCCGGCGGCTCGGGCACGTGGTCGGCTTTCTCGGCGACGGGGCGAACGACGCGTCCGCGCTGCACGAGGCCGATGTCGGAATCTCGGTGCAGACCGCGACGGATGTCGCGAAGGAGGCGGCCGATCTGGTGCTGCTGGACCGCGACCTCTCCGTCATCCATGCGGGCGCGCTGGAGGGACGCCGCACCGTCGCCAACGTCACGAAATACATCCTGATGGGCAGCAGCTCGAACCTCGGCAACATGGCGAGCATGGCCGGGGCCGCGTTCCTGCTGCCGTTCCTGCCGATGTTGCCGGTCCAGGTGCTGCTCAACAACCTGCTCTACGACCTGTCAGAGCTCGGGCTTCCCTTCGACCGGGTGGACCCTGAGGCCCTGCGACGCCCTGTGCGCTGGGACTTGGCCCGGGTCGTCCGGTTCATGCTCGTGCTCGGCCCGATCAGCTCGCTGTTCGACTTCCTGACATTTGGCGTCCTGCTTGCCCTCTTCAGTGGCGACGAGGCCGCCTTCCAGACCGGCTGGTTCGTCGAATCCCTGCTCACCCAGGTGCTGGTGATYTTCGTGATCCGGACCCGTGGCGCGCCCTGGGCGAACCGGCCACATCCGCTGCTCTCGGCGCTGTCCCTCGGCGTCGCCGGCCTGGCGACCCTCCTGCCATTCACGGGGCTCGGCGCCATACTCGGCATGACGCCCCTGCCATCGGTCTTCTATCTGTTCCTGGCCGTGGTCGTGCCGGCCTATCTCGGGATCGTGGAAATTGCGAAGCGGCTGCTGCTTCGCGATCCGGCGGGCTGATCGGTGTGAAGGCTGCCCATGCCCTCGCGGCACAGGGTGGCGAGCTTGCACCCTTGGCCGACGGCCTCAGTCCCCAGCGCCAACGACGTTGATCCAGATCAGGGCATTCCCGCCGGGTTTCTGGCTCCCTGTGCTCGATGGCAAGGCATGGAGAGCCAGTTGGCACACCGAAGCACAACGATCGTGGGCATTCTGCTCGCCGGCCTTGCCGCCGGCGGCGCCTGGTATTTCGCACAACACCGCGGTGGTGCCCAAGAGCTGATCCTTTACGGCAACGTGGACATCCGTCAGGTCGACCTTGCCTTCAACGCAGAAGGACCGCTGCTCAAGCTCGAGAAGGAGGAGGGAGACGTCGTGCGCGCGGGCGAGCTCCTGGCCGAGCTCGAACCCGACGTTTACGAGAACCTCGTCTCCCTGGCCTCGGCGCGGGTCGACGCGCAGCAAGCCGCGCTCGACAAGGCCCTCGCGGGGAACCGCAAGGAGGATATCGAGCGGGCCCAGGCCGATGCCGCGGCGGCGCGGGCGACGATGGAGAATGACCGCATCACCTTCCAACGGAAGGCCGAGCTGCTGAGCACCGCCAGCGGGTCGCGCCAGGCCTATGACGACGCCAAGGCGGCGTTCGATGAAGCGACGGCCCGGACACTGGCCGTCGACAAGGCGGCGGAGGTGATGCGTCTCGGCAGCCGGCAGGAGGACATCGACGGCGCCCGGGCGGCATTGCAGGCCGATCGGGCAGCGCTGGCCCTGGCCGAGAACCGGCTGGCGCGGACCAAGCTCCATGCCCCAGCAGATGGAGTCATTCTCTCACGCATCGCAGAACCTGGGGCGATCCTCGCACCGACCTCTCCGGTCTACACGCTGGCGATGACCGATCGCGTCTGGGTGCGCAGTTATGTGCCGGAGGCTGCGCTTGGTCAGGCGGTGCCCGGCCGGAGCGTGAGCGTCCACACGGACAGCCGGCCCGGCACCGCTTATCACGGCTGGATCGGCTACGTCGCGCCAACAGCGGAATTTACCCCGAAAAGCATCGAGACACCCGAACTCCGCACCCAGCTTGTCTATCGCCTGCGGATCTTCGTCACGGCACCTGACGATGGCCTGCGGCAGGGCATGCCGGTGACGATCCGGCTCGATCCCGCAAAGGAGGACGCGCCGTGAACGACACTCCGGTCATCACCCTGGATGCCGTGGTCAAGCGCTTCTCTCGCGGTCGTAATGCGGTGGTCGCGCTCGACCAGGTGTCCGCCCGGATCCCGGATCGTCGGCTCACCGGTCTCGTCGGTCCGGACGGCGCCGGCAAGACGACCCTTATGCGGCTGGTGGCCGGACTGATCCGCCTGGATGGCGGACAGATCACCGTGCTCGGACGGGACGGTGTCCGACAAGCGGCGGAGAACCAGGCCGAGATCGGCTATATGCCGCAGCGCTTCGGCCTGTATGAGGATCTCACGGTCGATGAGAACCTGCGGCTCTATGCCGATCTGCACCGGCTGTCCGCGGAGGTCCGGGAGGGCCGGGTGCAGGAACTGCTCCGCTTCACCGATCTGGCACGTTTCGGCAGCCGCTTGGCCGGTCAGCTTTCGGGCGGGATGAAGCAGAAGCTGGGGCTGGCCTGCTGCCTCCTCTCGCGGCCACGCCTGCTGCTGCTGGATGAGCCGTCCGTCGGTGTGGATCCGGTCTCCCGACGGGAGCTTTGGCAGATTGTCCGCAGGCTGGTCGACGATGGCGTGCCGGTGCTGTGGAGCACCGCCTATCTCGACGAGGCAGAACGCTGCGACGAGGTGCTTCTGCTCGACGGAGGCCATCTGGTCGGGGCTGGAACCCCGGAATCGTTTACTGCATCGATCGTCGGACGGAGCTTCCTGATCAAGGCCGAGGCGACGGGACGGCGTGCCCTCCAGCGGCGCCTGCTGCGCGCGCCTGGGGTGCTCGATGCAGTGATTCAGGGCGGCAATGTCCGGCTGCTCCTTGCGCCCGAAGCCATCTTGCCCGATGGCATCGCCGCCGCGCCGGTCGCACCGCGGTTCGAGGACGCCTTCGTTACAGTGCTAAGGCAACGGGACCGAGGGCCGATGCCTGCCGCCGAGGCGCCGGCCGAAGCCCTGGCCGCGGACGCCGAGCCGGCGATCGTGACATCGGGCCTGGTCCGCCGGTTCGGCAACTTTCGTGCGGTGGACAACGTCAGCTTTGCCGTGGCGCGCGGCGAGATCTTCGGCCTCCTGGGGCCGAACGGGGCCGGGAAATCTACCATCTTCCGCATCCTCTGTGGGCTCCTGGCTGCTTCGGAGGGAGTTGCGAAGGTTGCGGGAATGGACCTGAGCCGTGGGCGGGCGGAGGCGCGGGGTCGCCTGGGCTACATGGCCCAGCGCTTCTCGCTCTATGGCGACCTCACCGTGCGGCAGAATCTGGAATTCTTCGGCGGAGCCTATGGCCTGTCCGGGGTGCGTCTCGCTGCTGCCATCGATCGGTCCCTCTCCGGCTTCGATCTTGCCGCCGCGGCGAATGACCGGCCCTCGGAGCTGCCGCTCGGCTTCAAGCAGCGGCTCGCCCTCGCGGCCGCGCTGATCCACGATCCGCAGATCCTGTTCCTGGATGAGCCGACCAGCGGCGTCGATCCGCTGACCCGGCGCGAATTCTGGAGCCGGATCGGGGGCCTGGCCGATCAGGGTGTCACAGTTCTGGTGACCTCCCATTTCATGGAGGAGGCGGAGTATTGCGACCGCCTGGCGGTGATCTACCGCGGGCGGATCGCGGCCCTGGGGTCGCCGGATGCGATCAAGGCGGCGAACGCGACGGTCGAGCAGCCGGATCCGACGCTGGAAGAGGCCTTCATCCGGCTGATCACGGCCCAGGACCAGGCGGTCGCGGCGTGATGGCCGGGCTGTCCGTCCAGCGTCTGGCCGGCCTGGTGCGCAAGGAGGTGTTGCAGATCCTGCGCGATCCATCCTCGGTGATGATCGCACTGGTGATGCCGGTGGTACTGCTGCTCCTGAACGGCTTCGGCCTGTCGCTCGACGCGCGCGACGTGCCCTTCGGGGTGGTGATCGAGAGCCCCTCGCCGGACACGGCCGGGCTCTACGCTGCCTTTGCGAATTCCGGCTACCTGCGCGCGACGGCTTACCGCTCTGCCGGAGAGGCGGAAACGGCGCTGACGTCGCGGGAGATCCGAGGCTTTGCAGTGCTGAGAGGGGATTTCAGCCGCCAGGCCGTCGCCCTGCAGGAGCCGGCCCGGATCCAGCTCATCGTCGACGGGGTGGACGCCAACACGGCGCGGCTGGTCGAAGGCTATGCCGGCGGCGCGATCCGGGTGTGGCTGGGCGGGCTGGAGGGCCGCCGGGCCGCAGCGGCACCCCTGATCCTGGAGCTGCGCAACTGGTTCAATCCGCAGCTGCGCAGCACGGACTTCATCGTTCCCGGGCTGATCGCGCTGATCATGACGCTGATCGGCGCGCTCCTGACGGCGCTGGTGGTTTCGCGCGAGTGGGAGCGGGGAACGATGGAGGCGCTATTGGTTACCCCGGTGCGCACCATCGAGTTGCAGCTGGGCAAGCTGATCGCGTATTTCGGCCTCGGCCTGGCTGGGCTGGCTGTCTCGCTCGCGCTCGCCATTTTCCTGTTCCAGGTGCCGTTCCGTGGCTCCTTCGGTGCCCTTCTCCTGGTCTCTGCCGTGTTCCTGCTGTCTGCACTCGGCATGGGACTGTTGATCTCGACCTGGGCGCGCAACCAATTCGTCGCCGCACAGATCGCCTTCATCGTCACCTATATGCCGGCGGTGATCCTGTCGGGGCTGCTGTTCGACATCGCCTCCATGCCCGGATGGGTCCAGGCCGTCACCCGGGTGGTCGCCGCACGCTACTACGTCGATGCCCTGCAGACACTGTTCCTGGCCGGCGACGTCTGGCCCGTGCTGCTGCCGGATCTCGCAGCAATGGGCGGCTTCGCCGCCTTTTTCTTCGCCGTCACGCTCATCAACACTCGCCGCCGGCTGGACTGAGCCATGTGTGGTCGAATCCGCGCGCTGATCGTCAAGGAATTTCGGGCTCTGCTGCAGGACCGCAGGATGCGGCTGGTTCTGATCGTGCCGCCGCTGCTGCAGCTGGTGCTGTTCGCCAACGCCGCAACCTTCGAGATCGCCGGCGTCTCCCTCGGAATCTGGGACGAAGACGGCAGCCGGCCGGCAGCCGAACTGATCGACCGCTTCGCCCGGTCGCCGGCCTTTGATCTCACTGCGGTGTACGACCAGCCGGAGGAGGTCGCCGCCGGCATCACCGAGCAGCACGTCACTGCCGTCCTGCATCTCGGCCAGCGCTTCTCGGCCGATCTGCTCTCAGGTCAGGCCGCCGATCTCCAACTAATAATCGACGCCAGGCGGTCGAACACGGCGATGATCGTTGGGAGTTACGCCCAGTCCATCATCGACGGCTACACCCAGGACCTTGCCACCCTCGCCCGGCGACCGGGAGGCGTTGCGGTGGTATCGAGGGCCTGGTTCAACCCGAACCTGTCGAGCCGCTGGTTCATCCTTCCCGGCCTCGTCGTGCTGCTCAGCTTTGTCACCGTGGTGCTGACGACTGCGCTTTCGGTCGCCCGCGAGCGCGAACTCGGCACGTTCGATCAACTGCTGGTCACACCGATGAGGCCGATGGAGATCGTCATCGGCAAGACCGTTCCGACCTTCGCAATCGGTGTCTCCGAGGCCGCCCTGCTGGTCGCGGTGGTGGTCGTCGCCTACGGTGTCCCCTTCGTCGGCAGTGCTGCCCTGCTGGTCCTGTCGCTTGCCATCTTCCTCCTCTCCGGCATCGGCATCGGGCTGGCGATCTCGTCGGTCGCCAAGACCCAGCAGCAGGCGATCCTCGGCGTCTTCCTGTTCCTGGCGCCGGCGATGATCCTGTCCGGCTTCGCCACCCCGGTCGAGAACATGCCCGGCTGGTGCCGGGCACTCACGCTGCTCGACCCGATTCGCTACATGCTGGTCGTGGCGAGGGGCGTATTCCTGCAAGACATGGCCTGGGATGTCGCGGCCGGCCAGATCTGGCCGATGGCCGCGATCGGCCTTGCCACGCTCATCACCGCGACCTGGCTGTTTCGTGGGCGGCTCGAGTAGCTCAGCGGGGGCTGCCCCCGGATTGGGGCGCCAGTCACTGCGTTCAGCGCCTGAGATCGAGCAGCCGGGTGGATTTGACGAACTGAAGCACCACGACGGTAGCGGCGCCTGCAGCAGCGACGAGGGCCAGATCGTCGAGGTGCAGCGTGCCGAAGTCGAAGAGGTCGCGGGCGAATGGCAGGTAGACGGCCAGGCCGAGCATCATCATGGTGATACCCACAACCCAGCGGAAAGCCACGTTCGGCCGTAGCAGGGAGCGGAGAGTGGGGCTGAAGGAGCGGTTGACGAGGATCAGCCCGAAATTGGCCAGGACCAGTGAGGCGAAGGTCAGCGCCCGGAGGTCTGCCGTGGCCAGCCCGTTGTGCAGTCCGATCAGGTAGATCGCGCCGACCAGCAGCAGCGCGGTGAGGCCGTCGAGCACGCCCCAGGCGAGGAGGTCGCGAGACAGCAGCGGGGCCGCTGCCGGCCGGGGCGGACGCGCCATCACGTCCTCTTCCTCGGACTCGCTTTCGAAGACCAGGGCGCAGACAGGGTCGATGACGAGCTCCAGGAAGGCGATGTGGAGTGGCTCGAGCACGATCGGCCAGCCGAACAGCAGCGGCAGCAGGGCGAGCCCCGCGATCGGGATGTGGACCGCCAGGATGAAGCCCATCGCCTTGCGCAGATTGTCGTAGATCCGCCGGCCGAGACGGATCGCCTGGACGATCGAGCCGAAATCGTCGTCGAGCAGGACGATGGCAGAGGCCTCCCGCGCCACGTCTGTGCCCCGGCCACCCATGGCAATTCCGATATGGGCCGCCTTCAGCGCCGGGGCATCGTTGACCCCGTCGCCTGTCATGGCGACGATCTCGCCGCGTGCCTTGAAGGCCTGGACCAGGCGCAGCTTCTGCTCGGGCATGATCCGGGCGAAGATCCCGGCATTGGCGATCCGGCCGGCGAGGTCGGCATCGGACAGATCGTCGATCATCTGCCCCGTCATCACGCCGAGGGTGTCGTCGAACCCGGCCTCACGGGCGATCGCCTGCGCCGTGACCGGATGGTCGCCGGTGATCATCGCGACCTTGATTCCTGCCCGCCGGCACTCACGGATGGCTTCGGGGACGCCCGGGCGGACAGGGTCGGCAAGGCCGACCAGCCCGACGAACTCGAACGCGAAGCCTTGCGGCGTCGGCGGCCAGTCCGAACCGCCGGACAAGGCCCGGGCGACACCCAGGACCCGCATGCCCCGGGCCGCCATGGCCTCGGCATCCCGCCGGATTCGAGCTGCCAGGGATGGATCGGTCCGGCAAAGCTGGATGATGGCCTCTGGTGCACCCTTGGTGGCGACGAGACAGGCTGGCTCGCCGGGAACGCGCCACACGCGGGTCACAGCGAGGAGGTCGGGCCGCAAGCCGTAGTGGTGCGCCGGCTGCCAGCCTTCGTGGCCGGCCGCGGCTTGCGGGAGATATCGGCCTTCCGCCCGCTGCAGTGCCTGTTCCATCGGATCGAAGGGGTGGCGGTCGCTGGCCAGGACCGCGGTCTCGAGGACCAGGCGCAGCCCATCGGGCAAGACTTCTCCATCGTCCTCGCGAGGCCGGAAGGTCTCGCCAGCGGCACGAAGCTCGCCGACCGACATCCGGTTGAGGGTGAGCGTTCCCGTCTTGTCCGTGCAGAGGACGGTTGCGGCGCCGAGAGTCTCGATCGCCGGAGCCCGTCGGGTCAGCACATGCACCCGGGCAATGCGCCAGGCCCCCATGATCAGGAACACCGTCAGGACCAGCGGAAACTCCTCCGGCAGCATTGCCATGGCCAGCGTGATTCCAGCCAGCGCCGCCTCCAGCCAGGACCCGCGCAGGATCCCGTACAGGAGGGCGGCCGTGATGCTGAGGCTCAGTCCGCCGATCGCGAAGACCTGCACGAGGCGGCGCGTCTGGCGGGCCAGCGGGCTGGTGCCGGCCTCCAATGTGGTCAGGGCCTGCCCGATGCGCCCGATCCGGCTGCGGATGCCGGTCGCGGCGGCTTCCGCCAGCCCGCTGCCGCGCACGACCATGCTGCCGGAGAAGACGAACGGCGTGTCGTCACCGCCGGGCTCGCCCATGGGCATCGGCCGATCGGCGTGGCGCTTGCGCACGGGGACGGACTCACCCGTCAGATGGGACTCGTCGAGCAGGAGGTCCTGGCCCGAGACCAGCACGGCATCGGCTGCCACACGCTCGCCCTCGGTGAGACTGAAGACGTCGCCGCGCACCAGGTCGCGGCTGTCGATGCGCTGGCGCCGGCCGGAGCGCAGCACGTCGACCTTCGGCGTGGCGAGGGTCTCGAGCGCCTGGACCGCCCTCTCGGTCCGGTTCTCTTGGGCGATAGCCATGCCGATGGTGACGATGACGCAGCTCAGCAGGGCCCAGGCCTCGGTCCGCTCGCCCAGCACCAGATACAGGGCGCCGGCGGCGATGAGCAGCAGGAACATCGGCTCGCGGCCGACATCGAGCGCGATCCGAAACAACGTGCGGCGCGGACCACAGGGCAAGGCGTTCGGACCCTCCGTCTCGAGGCGGGCCTTCGCCTCGGCTGCCGTGAGGCCTTCGGCTACGACGGATTCGGCGGTGCTCATGACGGCTTCCATTCGCTGGATCATGATGCCGGATTGTCGTTCGCCGGGGCGCCCACCGCTCTGATTCAGATCAAGCGAGCCGTTCGGCCTGGGACCTTCGTGTTTGATCTGCATCAAGGCCGGACGGGGTGGCGACCGTGAGGATCCCGCCGGCGAGGGTCCGCGGGATCTTGCCCGAAGCCCGGCTCAGCACGGCAGCTGACGAGAGGATGCGATGTCGATCCGCAATCTGGATGCCCTGTTCCGCCCAAGCTCGATCGCCCTGATCGGGGCCAGCCGGCGCCCGGGCACTGTCGGCGCGGTGCTGGCCCGCAACCTGTTCGCCGGTGGCTTCGACGGGCCGGTGATGCCGGTCAATCCGCAGGCGCGGTCGATCGGCAGTGCGCTGGCCTATGCGTCGGTCGCCGACCTGCCGGTGACGCCGGATCTGGCGGTGATCGCTACGCCGCCGGCGACCGTGCCCGGCCTGATCGCCGAACTCGGCGCCCGGGGCACCCGCGCCGCCGTGGTCGTGACCGCCGGCTTCGGCGCAGGCCCTGGTCAGACAGATGGTGTGGCGCTGCGTCAGGCGGTGCTGGACGCGGCCCGGCCGCATTTGCTGCGCGTCCTCGGGCCGAATTGCCTGGGGCTCATGGCACCGCACCACGGCGTCAACGCCAGCTTCGCCCATATCTCGCCGCTGCCGGGTGACCTGGCCTTCGTCAGCCAGTCGGGCGCGATCGCAACGGCGGTGCTGGACTGGGCCACCCATCGGGGCATCGGGTTCAGCCATATCGTCTCGCTCGGTGATATGGCCGATGTCGATTTCGGCGACCTGCTGGACTGGCTGGCCGCCGATGGCCGCACCCGGGCGATCCTGCTCTACGTCGAAGCCGTGACTCATGCCCGCAAGTTCATGTCGGCCGGTCGCATCGCCGCCCGGACCAAGCCGGTGGTGGCGATCAAGGCCGGCCGCACCGAGGCCGCGGCGCGGGCCGCCGCCAGCCACACCGGCGCCCTGGCCGGATCGGATGCGGTCTACGACGCTGCCTTCCGCCGCGCCGGCATGCTGCGGGTGTTCGACCTGGCCGAGCTGTTCGACGCGGTCGAGACTCTGGCCAGCCGCCTGCATGTTGATGGCGATCGGCTGGCGGTCATGACCAATGGCGGCGGTGCCGGTGTGCTGGCGACGGAGGCGCTGGGAGAGTCCGGCGGCACCATGGCGGAGCTGGCGGCCGGGACCATGGCTCGGCTGGATGCGGTGCTGCCGCCGACCTGGAGTCACGGCAACCCGGTCGACATCGTCGGAGATGCGACGGGCGAGCGCTATGCCCACGCGCTCGATGCAATGCTGGCCGATCCCGGCAAGGACGCGGTGCTGGTGATGAACTGCCCGACCGCGGTGGCCGACCCGATCGATGCGGCGCGGGCGGTGGTCCAGTCGGTGAACAACGCAGCGACGCGCGATGGGGCGCGGCCGCCGGTGCTGACCTGCTGGCTCGGCGAGGGTGCCGCCGCAGCCGCGCGACGGCTATTCGCCGAGCACCGGATCCCCAGCTACGCCACGCCCGGACAGGCGGCGCGGGCCTTCATGCACCTCGCCCGCTATCGGCGGAACCAGAAGCTGTTGATGGAGACGCCGCCGGCGTTGCCGCAGGACTTCGCACCCGATCCGGCGGCCGCCAGGGCGGTGATTGCCGCGGCCCTGGCCGGGGGGCGGACGATGCTGACCGAGCCCGAGTCCAAGCAGGTGCTGGAGGCCTATCGAATCCCGGTGATCCGGACCCGGAGCGTCGCGGCGGACCCGGCGGCAGCCGCAGAGGCCGCGAGTAGTTTTTCAGGCCCGGTGGCGCTGAAGATCCTGTCGCCCGACATCACTCACAAATCCGATCTCGGCGGGGTCCGGCTGAATCTGCAGGGGGCAGAGCAGGTCTGCATTGCCGCGCGTGAGATGCTTGCGACGATCGGAAAGGCCGCGCCCGATGCCCGGCTGCTCGGATTCACCGTGCAGGAGATGGCGCGCAAGCCCGACGCGCATGAGCTGATCCTCGGAATCGGCCAGGATCGCCTGTTCGGTCCGACCATCCTGTTCGGCCATGGCGGCACCGCGGTCGAGGTGCTGCGCGACAGCGCCGTGGCCCTGCCGCCCCTGAACGGCGTGCTGGCCCACGACCTGGTGGCGCGCACCAGGGTGTGGCGCCTGCTCCAAGGCTACCGGTCCCGACCTAAGGCCGATCTCGATGCTGTGGTCCTGACGTTGATGAAGCTGTCGCAGCTCGCCGCCGACCTGTCCGAGGTGGTGGAGCTCGACATCAATCCGCTGCTCGCCGACGGCGATGGGGTTTTGGCGCTCGACGCCCGAATCCGGGTGCAGCCGCCGCTGCCGCCCGGCACGCCGCGCTTCGCCATCCGCCCCTATCCGCAGCACCTGGTGCAGTGCTTCGCCCTTCACGACGGGCTGGCGGTCACGCTGCGTCCGGTCCGGCCGGAGGATGAGTCGGCGATGCGCGAGATGCTGCAGCGGTCCAGCCCGGACGACATTCGGCTGCGCTTCTTCGGCCCTATGCGGACATTCGACCATGAATTCGCCGCCCGGCTGACCCAGATCGACTACGATCGCGAGATGGCGCTGGTGGCCGAGGCGGAGGAGGGTGGTCGCGCCGTGCTCCTCGGGGCGGTCCGCATCATTGCCGACCCGGACAACATATCCGCCGAGTACGGCATCATGGTGCGCTCCGACCTGAAGGGGCAGGGGCTGGGCTACCGGCTGATGACCGAGATCATCGCCTATGCTCGCAGCCGGGGGCTGGCGCGCATCTTCGGCGAGGTCCTGCGCGAGAACACCACCATGCTCCGCATGGTCGAGGAGCTTGGCTTCGCTCGCGAAGACGTGCCGGAGGAACCCGGGCTGGTGCGTGTGACCATTGTCCTCGACGCTTGATCCATCTCAAGGCCCGGCCGTTCGGCGCGGGGCAGGATGCCTTTGCGACCGGCGGCACCTCTGCGGCAGACCGTGCGGCGCATTGCTTGGAATTCGGGAGATGGCCATGCCGATCCGCAAGATCCTGGTGCCCGTCACGGGCAAGCTGAACGACGACAGTCTGCTCGATGCCGCGTTGGCGATGGCGCGGGAGCAGTCCGCGGCAATCGAGTTGCTCTATCTGCGTCCCTCCGTTGTGGGCAACTTTCCCGGCTGGGAATTCGACTACGGGGCCTGGAGCGAGGAGTACCAGGCCTCGATCGAAGCTTCGGTGCAGGAGGCCACCACCGCCGCGCACCGCTACTTCGATGGCTGGCGTCACCGAAATCATCTCGGTGGCGAGTCCGATGCGCCAGCGCTCGCCTGGCGGGAGCAGACCGGCATCGACGCCGATCTGATCGGCGCGGCCGGCCGGGTGTGCGACCTCATCGTCACCCGCGGTCCCGAGAACACCGCCACGGCCTGGGCGCGTGAGGTCTTCGAGGGCGCGCTGCTGGCCTCCGGCCGGCCGGTCCTGATGGTGCCCGACACGCCGTTCCTCAGCCGCACCGATACGGTCCTGATCGCCTGGAACGACAGCGTCCAGTCGGCGCGGGCGGTGGCGGGGGCCCTGCCGCTGCTGAGCGATCGGAAATGGATCAAGATCGTCACCTTCCTGGACGAGATTGGGCAGGAGGTGAAGCTCGATCCGATCAAGGCCTATTTCCAGCGGCACGGGATCATGGTCGAGACCGAGGCGAAGCCGCTCGACGGCCGTCTCGTCGGCCAGGCGATCCTGGACGAGGTGGACCGCATGCAGGCCGGTCTGCTGGTGATGGGCGCCTACACCCACAGCAAAGTGCGGGAGATGGTCTTCGGGGGCACCACCCGGGACATTCTCGAGCAATCCCGGATCGGGGTTGTCCTGGCACATTGATTTATCCGGCGGACCGATCCGTGAACGGGCCCTGTGCCGACCGGCGCAGGGCCCGTTTCGCATGGAGAGCGAGCCGGAACGGAAGCCCCCATTCGCTGGAGATCCTATTGATCTGGGTCAAGGCTGAAGCGCGCCGGAGGCCCTAGGAATCTCCTGTCAACCCTTGCACAGGAGGCTGGTGATGACCGGCAAGAATGAAGAGCTTCGTCGGAACGTGCTGAACGAGCTGGCGTGGGATCCGACGTTTGACGCGACCCACATCGGCGTCGCGGCCGACCAGGGTGTGGTGACCCTCACCGGGCACGTCGCAACCTACGCGGAGAAGATCGCGGCTGAGCGGGCGGCCAAGCGCGTCGTCGGCGTGCATGGCATCGCCGAGGAGATCGAGGTGCGGCCGGCCACTGCCAAGAAGACGAAGGACGACGAGATCGCCGAACGGGCCGTTCGCATCTTGCAATGGGATGTCTCGGTGCCGGCAGATCGCGTCACGGTCAAGGTCGAGAAGGGCTGGGTGACCCTCACCGGTACCGTCGACTGGAACTACCAGCGGGGTGCGGCGGCGGCCGATGTCCAGAAGCTCAGCGGCGTCGTCGGCCTGACCAACCTCATTGTGATCAAGCCGGCGGTTCGCGCCGCGGATGTGCGGCAGAAGATCGAGGATGCGTTCCGGCGGAATGCGGCGCTCGACGCCAGCGAGATCAAGATCTCCGCAGCTGACGGCACCGTCCTGTTGAACGGCCGCGTCCGGAACTGGGCGGAGCGCAACGCCGCGGAACGGGCCGCCTGGTCCGCGGCCGGTGTCACCGCCGTCGAAGACCATCTGCTGATCGGGTAGGTGCGGCGATCCCGACAACCGCAACGACGCGCCGATTGTCCCCAAGTCGCGATCGGCGCGTCCCCGCATCCCCTATCGAGGCTGCTGCCATGGCTCCCGCCCTACACTTCCACGGCGCCGCCGGCACCGTTACTGGATCCTGCCTGCTGCTGGAGACCAGTCGCGGCCGGATGCTGGTCGACTGCGGCCTCTTCCAGGGGTCGAAGACCCTCAAGGGCCTCAACTACATCGGCTTTCCGTTCCGGCCGGCCCAGGTGGACTGCGTCTTGCTGACCCATGCCCACATCGACCACAGCGGCCTGATTCCGAAGCTTGCTCGCGACGGCTTCCGCGGTCCGGTCTATGCCACCCGCGGCACGATCGATTTGTGCGGGGTGATGTTGCCGGATTCAGGGCACATCCAGGAATCGGAGGTGCTCACGCTCAATCAGCGGAACCAGCGCCGCGGCCGGCCGAAGGTGACGCCGATCTACACGGTGGCGGATGCGCAGGCGACCCTCGCAGCCTTCCGCGCCGTCGACTATGAGACGTGGTTCGAGCCGCTGCCCGGCGTCCGCGCGCGGTACTGGAACGCGGGCCACATCCTGGGGTCGGCTTCGATCGAGATCGAGCTGGCCGGCGAAGACGGCAAACCGCTCCGCCTGCTCGTCTCCGGCGACCTGGGGCCGGACGTCGGAATGCTCCAGACCGATCGGCGCTCGCCTGCGGATATCGACATCCTGGTCTGCGAAGCGACCTATGGCGACGTGGACCGGCCGGCGATCACGCCGGAGGCGCGGCGCGAGCATCTTGCTTCCGAAGTCAGGAAGGCCATGACGCCCCAGGGCGTGCTGATCATTCCCGCCTTCGCGGTCGAGCGGACGCAAGAGCTCATCCTCGACTTGGTGCGCCTCATGGACCAGGGCATCGTCCCGAAGTCACCGATCTATGTCGACTCGCCGCTCGCGATCCGGGCCACTGACGTCTTCCTGCGCAACCATCTGGCGCTGGAGGACGGCCCAGACTTCGCCCGGGCGCTGAAGTCGAGGCAAATCCACTTCGCCGAGACGCCGGACCAGAGCCGTGCGATCAACGACATCGACGGATTCAGGATCGTCATCGCCGCGAGCGGCATGTGCGACGCGGGGCGCATCCGGCATCACTTGAAGCGTCACCTTTGGAACCCGGCCGCCACGATCCTCCTGACTGGCTTTCAGGCCCAGGGGACCCTTGGCCGATTGCTGCAGGACGGCGCCAAGGCAGTTCGAATCCAGGGCGAGGATTTCCAGGTCCGCGCGCGGATCCGCATGATCGAAGACTATTCCGGCCATACCGACGGGCCAGAACTCGCCCGCTGGATCCTCGATCGCCAACCGATCCACCAAGCTGTCTTCCTCGTGCACGGGGAGCGTCTGGCCCTGGCGGCCATGAAGGAACGGGTCGTGGAAGGCGTGGATCCGCCGCCGACGGTGCTGCTGCCACAGCTTGACGACGGTTATCGGCTGCAGCCCGGTGGCCCCGAGTTGATTCCCATGTCCCAGCGGCCGCGGATCCTGCCGGAGGCTGTATCGAGCCTCGATTGGCACAATGAACGCGCCCGGCTCCTGCTCGACATCGATGCCCGCCTCGAGGCGGCCAACCACGATCGCGCCCGAAGCGCAGTCCTCCGCCATCTCCGGAATGCCTTGGACGAAAGCTGAGGTCCGGTTGATCTGGATCAACGCTCCGGCTGGGGCGAGATGGTGAATTGAGGAGAGCGGCGAACCACGACACCTCGCCCAAACAGGAGAAGACCTGCCATGTCGATCCGCCAGATACTGTGTCCCTTCGCGGGCATGCCGCGGGACGATATGCTGGATGTCGCGGCGGCGATCGCCCGTCGGCATGAGGCGGAACTCGAGTGCCTCTACTTCTGCCGGCCGGCAGACTGGTCCGACCGCTTTTTCGGCGAAATCTTCGCGCCGGGATGGACGGAGGATTTCACTGAGACCCTGAGCAAGGAGATGCGTGCGTCGGCCGACCGCGCCCGGATCTGGTTCGAGGAGTGGCGCGAACGGGACCGGATCCGGTGCCGGCACAGCCACGACCCGGCGGCGCCGGGGCCCGTCCGCTGGACGGAGTGTCCGCTGCCCTTCGGCGAAGCCGTTGGGCCAGCCGGCCGCGCCGCCGACCTGATCGTGGTGGCGAAGGCGGAACGGGGACGACCCTCGGTCGCCGACCGGATCTTCGAGACCGCTCTGTTGACGACAGGGCGGCCCGTTCTCCTCGTTCCCGGCCGGAATGTCATGAACCATTGCGCGTCCGCCGTAATCGCCTGGAACAACAGTCCCCAGGCGGCGAGGGCGGTCGCCGGCGCCCTCCCTCTTCTCAAGGGGTGCTGGAAGATCAAGCTGCTCGCGGTCCAGGAGGACGGTGTGGCTCCCCCGCTCCAGCCGCTCCAGGCCTATCTCGCGCTCCATGGGCTTCGGGCGGATGTGGAAGTTCGCAAGGCGGACGACCTGACCATCGGCGAAACCTTGATCATGGCGGCGGACGAGGCCCATGCCGATCTGCTCATCATGGGTGCCTACTCGCATGACCGGACGCGGGAGAGGATCTTCGGCGGCACGACGCGCGAGGTGATGCGGGATGCGCGCACGCTTGTCCTGTGGTCGAGCTGACCGGCCGCCACGACGCTGATGGAGACGACCATGACGATTTTTGGATCGCGGGAACAGGCGATCGAGGCGGCCTTCCGGCACGACCAGGATCTGGCGTTCCGCATTCGGACGCGTCGGAACCGCCTGCTCGGCTTGTGGGTGGCCGAACTGATCGGCCTGGTCGGAGCCGCAGCCGATGCCTATGCCGCAGAACTCGTGACGATAGGTGTTGAACAACCACAGAAACGGGATGTCGTCCGCAAAGTTCAGGAGGATCTCCTGGCCCACGGTATCAAGCTGTCGACCTATCGCCTGAACCACAAGCTGGATAACCTGGAACGGCTCGCCGGCCATCAGCTCGTTGGCGAGACCGATAAGGCCTAGGCAGAAGCCAGACTATCCGCTTAGTTTGGATAATGGTTCCCCTTCATCCAGCGGGCTGATGTCCCCAGGCGACAAAGCCTGGGACGGCAAAACCGGCGGGCCCGAACCCATAGTTGAGAAGACCGCTATCCGGTGTCGTCACTGCGCCCCCTGCCGCGGCCAGGATGGCGTGGCCAGCGGCGATGTCCCATTGCGATGTGGGTCCCAACCGCGCATAGAGGTCGGCTCGGCCTTCGGCAATTCGGCAGAACTTCAGGGATGATCCACAGGCAACGCGTCCGGTCACCGATCGCGAACTGAGGAAGGCATCGGTCCTGGGGTCGAAATGCGAGCGGCTGACCATGGCGACGACGCGCCCCGGCTGGGGCTTCCGTGTGCGGATCGGAACGGGCGTGCCTCCATGGGTCGGGCCGGCGCCCGGCGAAAGACGGAGCCGATCGCTTCCTTTGCCGAGGACGCCCCGCCAGATCTTGCCCAGATCAGGCGCGGCGATCACGCCGACCGTCGCGACATGGCCGATGATGAGGCCGATGTTCACCGTGAACTCGCTCCGGCCGGCCAGGTACTCTCGGGTGCCGTCCAGGGGATCGACGAGGATGAAATCTGCCTCGCCCGAATCCGTCCCGGCGGGATCCCACGACTCCTCGGACACCACCCGCATTCCCGGCAGAAGACACGACAGCCCGGCAAGGATCACGTCCTCGGCCGCTTCATCGGCAGCGGTCACTGGGGAAGAATCAGGTTTGCTTCGCCAACCGATATGGGATCGATCAAACGAGAGGATCGTGGTTGCAGCGTGCGAGGCGAGGGCGGTCAACTCGTCGAGGAACCGCGGGCTCGAAAATTCGGCCGGGCAGACCGGGTGCTCGATGGCCGGGAGCAGGTTCTCATTGATGGGCATCAAGTGATCCGGCGAAAGGATTCGCGACATTGATCTCCTCCAGGCGGTCGAGCAGAGGACGCTGGCTGGCCAGGATCTTCTCGCGGGCGGTTGGCAGGTCGAACCATTCGGCCCGATCGACTTCCGGGAAAGACTGAATCCGCCCGCTGTGCGGCGGCCATTCCAACTGGAACTCGCTGCTCCGGATCTGATCGACGTCAAGATCGCCCTCGAGCGTGAAGGTCGAAACCTGCTTGCCGCCGCGCTGGCGGATCCGGCCGAGCGGCCGCAACGGCCCTGGGATCTCGACGCCGAGCTCCTCGGAGAATTCACGCCGGGCCGCGGCCTCGGCGCCCTCACCTTCAGCCAGTTCCCCCTTCGGGATCGACCAGGCGCCGAGATCCTTACGGCGCCAGAACGGCCCGCCGGGATGCACGAGCAGGACGAGCAACCGTCCGCCCAGCCGCTTGTGCATCAGGATCCCGGTACTTTCCGTGGCCATGCGCGTGGCTGCTCCAGCAGGTGGCCGGGCGAGGCCACCGATCGCAAGACACTGCATCAAGCCCATTTGAGCTGGAAGCTGGTGCATGTCCTCATCGACCCGCTCTGCGCCACCACGCGCCCGGGGTTGCCGTGGTCATGGCGCCTGCTGCAGGGCGATGCGATTCTCGACATCGATCACGCCGGGAACCGACCAGGCCGCGATCTCGGCGACATCGCGCTCGAAGCTCGCGCGTACGGTGCCTGACAGGGTGATCCTCCCATCCGACGCCGCCACGATGACGCGCGAGGCGTCGATGCCGGCGCTCCGCTTCAGGGCAGCCTCGATCTCGTTCCGCACCTCCGGCACCGAGGCCATGTGGTGCGCCGGCTTGACGTGAATGGCATTGATCACGGTGATGACGCCCTTCAGCCCCTGCACCACGTGCTCGGCTTCGCGCTTCTGGTGCTGCCAGTCGAGGTCGCCGGTCAGACGAACGATACCATGCCCGACCGCGATGCGGATGCGGTCGCCAGGAAGGCTGCGGTGCCACCTCAAGGCCGCCGCCGCCCGCATCCCGATCTCCTCGTCGGAAGGCTTCGCGTCGCCGGGCGGCCGGACAACGATGTCCTGCACGACTGCGCTCACTCCCTTGATCCGCTGGGCGGCATCGGTGGCCGCCAGCTTCTGGGCGTAGCTTGCGACATGGCCGGACAGCGTGACCACACCGTCGGTGACCGAGACGCCGACCGCCGTGGCGTCAACGCTCGGCTCGTAGTCGAGCTCCTCCATGACCATCCGCTTCAACTGCTTGTCGATGTCCATCGGCGTCACTCCTTAGGCTGCTGTTACGACGTCCCGGCGCGGCCGGTGACCGTGATCCGGATCAAACCGAACCAAGCCGCGGTCGGCGTTGCTAAGATCCGCGTGCGGCTGCTCGTCCGCATGCGGCTTGACGACCGCGGTTGCGATCGCCTGCAAGCTGTCCCCCGCAAGCGTCTCCTTGACCAGAAGCTCGGCAGCGGCCGTGACGAGCAGGGCACGATTCCCGACCAGGATGGTTGTGGCTTGCCGGAACGCTGTATCGATGAGATCCCGGATCGCCGTATCGATCGCTGCAGCCGTCGCGTCGCTGTAGCGGCGGGGCTGCCACTCCGGCACGGTCGGGCCGGACAGGAATGATGGAGCCTCCGGTTCGTAGGCGACCTGCCCCAAGCCGATGTCCATTCCGAAGCGCGCGACCATGCTCCGGGCGATGTCCGTTGCCTTGGCCAGATCATCGGCAGCTCCGGTCGAGATCTCGCCGAACACCAAGCTCTCCGCGGCCCGGCCACCGAGCAGGACCGTCATCCGGTTGGTCAGTTCCGACCGGTCCATCAGGAACCGGTCCTCGATCGGCCGCTGCATCGTGTAGCCGAGGGCGGTGACACCGCGCGGGATGATCGAGACTTTCTGGACGGGGTCGATTCCGGGTAGGGCCATGGCGGCGATGGCGTGGCCCATCTCATGATGCGCGACCACGGTCCGCTCGTGCGGATTCAGCAGCCGGTTACGCTTCTCCAGCCCGGCGACGATGCGCTCGATCGCCTGGGTGAAGTCGTCGAAGGTGACGCACGCGGCGCCGCGGCGGGTTGCCAGAAGGGCGGCCTCGTTGACGAGATTGGCCAGGTCGGCACCGGTGAAGCCTGGCGTCAACGCGGCAACCGCCTCGACCGGAACGTCGGAGGCGATTTTGACTTTCCTCAGATGCACCTGGAGGATGTCGACGCGGCCCTTCTTGTCCGGGCGGTCCACCAGGATCTGCCGGTCGAACCGCCCGGCGCGAAGAAGCGCGGGGTCCAGGATCTCCGGTCGATTGGTGGCTGCCAGAAGCACGACGCCGACGCTCGAGTCGAAGCCGTCGAGCTCGGAGAGGAGCTGGTTGAGCGTCTGCTCCTTCTCGTCATGGCCGCCTCCTCCGGGCAGGAATGCCCCCCGGGCACGGCCGAGTGCGTCCAGCTCGTCGATGAAGACGATGGCGGGAGCGTTCCGGCGCGCCTGGTCGAACAGGTCCCGGACCCTTGCGGCGCCGACGCCGACGAACATCTCAACGAACTCGGAACCCGAGATCGAGAAGAAAGGAACTCCCGCCTCGCCGGCGACGGCGCGGGCCAGCAGGGTCTTGCCCGTCCCGGGTGGCCCGACCAGCAACACACCTTTCGGTACGCGAGCCCCCAGTCGGCCGTGGCCGGCCGGGTCCTTCAGGAAGGCGACAACTTCCTTGAGCTCCTCCTTGGCCTCATCGACACCGGCGACATCGGCAAAGTGGACTCCCACATCCTGCTCCGCATAGACCCTGGCCCTGCTCTTGCCGATCGACAGCAGGCCGCCGGCGCCCTGGCCGCTGATGAAGGGGCGCACCAGGATGAGCCAGAGGACGACGAAGCCGATCGTGGGCAGCAACCAGCCCAGAATCGTCTGCAGAAGGCCGGGTTCAGCCTCGCCGGAAAAGCCGACATTGGCCTTGGTGAGTGCATCCGCGATTCCCGGTTCCACGCGTATGGTCGAGAATTCCTGCGGCTTCCCGGCGCGCGCCTCGCGATAGGCGCCTGAGATTCTCGCCGGGCCGACAACCAGATCGGCCACCTTCCCATCGCGCACGAGCTCCAGGAAGGTGCTGTACGGGATGACTTCGCTGCGGCCTGAAGGAAACAGCAGATCCTGGAGCAGCAGGATCGCGAGGACCGAGCTGATGATATACCAGAAATTGATGTGATGTTCCTTCCTGATCTCCATAACCCGTCTCCGATCCCTCATCGGCGCATCTCGCCGCCGGGACCATCGCCGGTGCGGGCCCAGTCGGCCTTGATCCAGCGCAAAAGGCAGCGATGACATCTGGCTCCCGATCGAAGGCTTGATCTGCGTCAATGCGCGAGGGGCTGCCCGGCCATACCGTTCAAGTTGCGGCGCGGTCGAGGCTACTCCCGGCCAGCGGAAGATCGGGCAGGGATGTTCTCGCGGGCCGGGTGCTCGATCGCGCCGCGCCAAGGCTCGATTTCATGCCTTGGAACTGCAGGTCACGATCGGCCGCGCAGTCCAGGTGCCCCACACTGTATCGGCCTGGCAGGCCGGGAGGTTCACATGCAGATCAGTTCAGCCTGGTTTTCGGATGGCGCCGAGATGCCGCTGGAGTGCACGCGCGATGGCGAAAATCTCTCGCCGCCATTGGCCTGGCGGGATGCGCCTCGGGAAACACGAAGCTTCGCGCTGGTCTGTGCTGATCCCGATGCGGCCGAACATCCGTGCCATCACTGGGCGGTCTACGATATCCCGCGCGAACAGGCGGCCCTCTGCGAAGGGCTGCCCCAGGTGAATGCCGTGCGGGGTGTGCGTCAGGCCATGAACGACCTCGGCCATCTCGGCTATGGTGGCCCCTGCCTTGGCGCGGCGCGATCGGCCCACCACTATCATTTCCGACTGTTCGCCCTCCAGGTCGAGCGGCTTCCGCTATCACGCGAACCCAGTTGCCGCGATGTCGAGCGAGCCGCACGACGGCTGGCCATCGCCGAGGCCGAGGTCATCGGCGTCCATGGGGGCCGCAACCATCCAAACGCCGCTGACCCGGCTATCGCCGAGGGTGGGCTGCGGCGTCCGGCCAGCGTCCGGCAGGGCGCCGCAGGCAGCGAGAATTGACATGTCCCAGATCGTCCATGTCGCCTATGTGGTTGAGCCCCGGTTGGCCGGCTGGACCGTGGTGTCCGGGCACATGGCCGCCGGAAGGTTCGAGACGCGCCGTGAAGCGTTGCGCCTGGCAGGCCATGATGCTGCATTCTGCCGGTCGCTCGGCCACGATGTCACTCTGTTTGCCAGGCTGCGGGACGGGCGGCTCCGTGCCATCCGGATGCCACTCCGGGCTGAGACCGTCGCGGGGGCACCGATCGGGTATCGGGGACCCGCGGCCGGGACGCGAAGGTCGTCACGATGAGCCACGCGAACAGCACCCGCGGAGCACTGCTGACAGTGGCGTTGGCGCTCGGACTGGCGGGAGCGTCGGCGGCCGCCCCTACCGTTCAAGCGCTGCGGGACGGAGCGCCATCGGGCACTGCCGTTCCGTTCGACCGCGTTGACCCCCATGGCTGGGCACCGTGCAGTTCCTGGCTCGGCGACGGCGTTATGGAGGATCTCGCCTGGATGAGGGGAGTCATCAGGCCGAATGAAGCACAGCGCAGCTCGTTCGATGCGTTGGTCTCGGCCGCTGGTCGCGCCCGGGAGACCGTTCGGAGCGCGTGCGCCGAGGGATCGCCCACGGAGCTCGACGCGATCCATCGGCAGATCGAGGCGATGTTGCAGGCGGCCGAGATCATCTGCCCGGCCTATGATGCGCTGTACCGGGTGCTGAGCGACGATCAGAAACACCGCCTCGATTCCGCTCTGCGGCACGCAGGCGGATGATGATGAGACCGCCGCCTGCCGCTTCGGACCGTTGCGACGCGTTCGGATGGGGCACCGGGCGGCCCATGCAGGGGAGTGCAGAGGGATGTTCAAGCACATCTTGATTCCGACGGACGGGTCGCCCCTCGCGGACAAGGCGGTCGACCGGGGCCTTCACTTCGCGGCGGAGATCCATGCCCAGGTGACCTTGCTCACGGTCACGCAACCGTTCCATGTCGCCAGCAGTTGGCCGCTGGTGGGAGCTGACGAATACGCCCAGTACGCGGAGCAGCACGGACGCGAACTCCTGGCCCCAGGCATCGAGATCGCGAGGACCTTCGGTGTGCCATGCGAGGCGATCGCGATCGAACACGAGCAGCCCTACGCCGCCATCATCGATGTGGCGACGAGCCAGGATTGTGATCTGGTGGCGATGGCCTCGCATGGGCGGCGGGGCATCTCCGCGGTCGTGCTCGGCAGCGAGACGCAGAAAGTCCTGACTCATTCTCGGATTCCGGTTCTGGTCCTCCGCTGACAGGGCCGATCCGGATCAGCCTGTACCGTTTCCCGTTGGAACGGCGGCGTCGGATGACGATGTGTGCAGCCTGCTTAGCGGATATCGGTTCAGATGCAGGATCCGCTCATAGAAACCGCTGCGGACGGCGCGGCGGCCGATGCTGATCACCGCGGCGTCGGACAGCTCCTTCCTGAAGATCGACAGCACGATCCGGCGATGGTCTTCGTCGAGCATGTCGATGGCCTCATCGATGAAGACCCACTTTGGCTTGTGCAGCAGCAGGCGGGCGAACGCGATCCGCTGCTGCTCGTCCATCGAGAGGTCCTTATCCCAGCGCTGGGAACTGTCGAGCTGCGGGGCGAGGTGACCCAGCCCGGTCCGCTCAAGAGCTGCCACCAGGGCATTGTCTCCGAAGCTGGACGGGGCGGCGGGATAGGTCAGGGCGGCGCGCAGTGGTCCGAGCGGCATGTAGGGCCGTTGCGGCAGAAACATTGTGCTGTGCCGCGGCGGCAGGAGAAGCCGCCCCGTGCCCCAGGGCCACAGCCTTGCGAATGCCCGAAACAGGGTGCTCTTGCCGGAACCAGGCCGGCCGACGATCAGGACGCGGCTGCCGGGCGCGATCTCGATCTGCTCCTCCGTCATCGCCGCCCGGCCCGCAGCGGTCGTGACCGCAAGATGGTCGAAGGCCAAGCCGGCGGCGGGATGATCCGCAACCTCGATGCGTGCGGACTGGCCGCCGAGGCCTTCAACAGTTGCCAGCGCCTGGCGGAAGGCGGAGACGCGGGTCAGCGTCGCGCGCCAGTCAGCGATGCGGCTGTAGTTGTCGACGAACCAGCGCAGCGCCTGCTGTACCTGGAGGAAGGCGCCGACTGCCATCATCAGGTTGCCGAAGGACAGGTTGCCGGCGAAGTACCCGGGGGCGGCGACCAGGATCGGGGCGACGATCGCGAACCAGCCATAGCCGGAGGTGATCCAGGTGAGCCTGGCTCCGGCATTGACCAGTTGGCGCGTGACCGCGACGACTTGGCCCAACTCATGATCGAGGCGTTGCCGCTCATCGGCCTCTCCGCCGCCGAGTGCGATGCCGTCGGCATTCTCGTTGACGCGAACGAGTGCGAATCTCAGCTCGGCCTCGCGGGCATAGCGCTCGGCATTGAGATTCACCAGGGGACGGCCGACACGCCAGCTGAACCAGGAAGCGGTCGCGGCATAGAACAGCGCGCACCACACCATGTAGCCGGGAATCGCGAGGGGCCGGCCCTGCAGCGAGAAGACGACGTCTTCCGACAGCACCCAGAGAACCCCGGCGAAGCTGGCGAGCAGCAGCCCTGACTGGAGAAGCCCGACACAGAGGTCGGCTGACAGTTCCGTCAGGTGCCTGGCATCCTCGTGGACGCGCTGGTCGGGGTTGACCCCGGCCTCCCCCGCCCAGACCAGCCGATACGCTCGTCCCGGTTCGAGCCAACGGGCGATCAGATCGCCCGTGAGCCACCCCCGCAGCCGCACCTTGATCATCTCGTGGAGCCAGCTTTGCATCACGTTCAGCACCAGAAGAGTCCCGGCGATGGCGGCAAAGACCATCAACTGCCGGACGAAGGCATCGACGCTCCTCTGGGCCAGCGCGTCGTAGAATGGCTGGTTCCACGCGTTCAGCCTGATCTGGGCGAGGGTCGTGGCGACGACCACGAGGAGGATCCCCGTGGCAAGGCAGGCCAACGCCGTCCTATCGGCCGACGTCTTCAGCGCGTCGAAGAAAACCCCGAACTGCGCCGGCCTGTGCTCCCCGAGGCTCGGTCGCGGAGCGGCCTCAACTGCTGTGGTCGCTCGCGGAAGCGGCATGGCAAGCTCCTAGCCGTCGGAAGGGATGATGTCCTGGGTGCCGATCATTTCAGGGCACAGGTATCGGCTGAACCAGAGCGCGGCGTGGTCGACCACCTCCGCGAGCGCGCCGGGCTCCGAGAACCAGCGGCCGGCGCCTTCGATGACCCGGAGGTCTTTCCGACCCCTCAGCCTGGCGTAGACATGCCGGTTGTGCGCGAGAATGCCGTCATCGGCTCCGCCGACGATCAGGAGGGCCGGCACCCGGATCTCATCGATGGTCTGGCCAGCGAGGTCCGGACGGCCTCCATATGAAACCACCGCTCCGATGCGCGGCCCGTCCGCCGCGGCGACCAGCGCCGCTGCGGCTCCGGTTCCGGTGCCGAGCAGCCCGAGCGGGAGGCAGGCGACAGCAGGTTCGTGGGCGATCCACCGCAGTGCAGCGGCGAGCCGGGCCGACAGCAGCGGGATATCGAACGCATTGGCCGGCTGGCGCTCCTCCGCCGTGGTCAGGAGATCGAACACCAGGGTCGCGAACCCCCGCCTGTGGAACGCCTCAGCCATGAGCGTCGTGCGTGGGCTGAAACGGCTCGAACCGCTGCCTTGCACGAAGACGATGAGAGCCTTCGTGGGGCGCGGAAGCCGCAGCGTGCCAGTCAGTCCGGCGGGTGGGATGCGGATATTGCTGAGATCCATGGCGGGTCCCGGGTAAGCGTTTTCCGCAGCACCCTATCCAGCCCGTTCCGATCGGGTGTTGATCAGGATCAATCCTGGTTCGGCGTGGCCCGTAAGGTCAGATTTGACTCAGGTCAAGGCGCAGCGAAGCAAAAGTCCGTCAGGGTAGTGGAGCGTCTTGCCGACCTCGCCTCGGATCTCAGGGGCCCGGGCCAAGGCGTTCACCCACGAGTGGCGGTGGAGCTCGGAATTCGTCCGGCCATCCACCCCTCGTCAGCAAGGAGGAATGACGATGACACAAGTCGTGACCAAGGTGCCGGTCAAGTCCGAGCCCGCTGCTGGCTCAACGCCGGCGCCCACGCGCGCCTGGGATTCGCTTCAGATCCTGCGCCATGAGATCGATCACGTCTTCGAGAGCTTCAATCGAGGCCTGCGGCTGTTCCCGCTCGGGCGCCCGATGGTCGGCGACGAGCCGACATGGCCCCGCGCGATGACGCAGGGCATGGTCCCGGCCATGGATATTGCGGAGGGTGAAAAGGGGTACCAGCTCACGGCCGAGCTGCCGGGCCTGGCCGAGCGCAATATCGAGGTCAAGCTGTCGAATGGGACGCTGACGATCAGGGGCGAGAAGGCCGAAGAGAAGGAAGAACAGAAGCAGGATTATCATCTGTCCGAGCGGCGGTATGGCTCCTTCCAGCGCGCGTTCCCGCTGCCTGCCGACGTCGACACGGACAAGATCGAGGCGAGCTTCAAGAATGGTGTGCTGACCGTCGTTCTTCCGAAGACGGTGGAAGCGATCAAATCCGAGAAGAAGATCGATGTGAAGGCGGCGTGAACGCCTGAGACGCCCGGGCCTGTGGTCATCGTCCGCAGGCCCTCCGCGCCTGTCGCGGTCGGGTGCCCGACGCGTTCGATGGCCCCTCGCATCGATTGGTCGTCGGCATCGAGAGTCAGGCGGGGCGGCGCTCCGGTGAGACCACGGATCCCGCCGCCCCGATCGCCTGCCTGCTGCCGCGGCGATCATGCCGCTGGGATCGCTCTCAGGGCGTCTGCGATCAAGCGGTACTTCACCTGCGTGACGGTCAGGTCCCGGTACCAGGTCACGAGATCGCCCCACGGGTCATTGATCTTGGAAAGCCCGGAAATGATGGCCACGACGGTGCCGATCCCGGCCTCGCCATGGACGACGTACCAGCCGCCGAGGCCGAAGGCGCATGTCACGCCCAGGTGATAGAAGATGTTCATCAGGAAGTTCATGGAGAATTTGAGGACGAACACTCCGACATTCAGCGTGAAGATGGAATCGAACCGGCGGGTCTGCTCTTCGCTGCCGGCGCTGACGGGGGAGGAGGTGACGGCGATGCTGACCTGCCGGAGCATCGTGATGCGCCGCGATACGCGCCGGTTGATCCGGCCCTGGATCATCGGCACGAGCACCAGTTGCGGCACGAAGACGGCAAAGCTGGCAAGCGCCATGAACGGCTGGATGTAGAGCATGTATGCAAAGGCGCTCAGCAGGATACCGCCCTGCAGGACCGGTTCCGACAAGCTGTTGCCGACGAAACCGCCGATATCGTCGCTCTCGGCGACCATCATGGAGAGCCCGATGCCGTCTGCCATGCTGTCATGCCGGGCCGCCGGGAGATCGTGCAACCCAAGCCGGACCTTCTCCCGCAGCAGCCGCACCGCGCTTTCCCCGACCCACCCGCGATAGATGTTCGTGAGCAGCTTGACCAGCCCTTCGAGGATGGCCACGCCGCCATAGGCCAGTGCAAGGAGCAGGACCGGGCGAAAGTCATGCTCGTAGAGGGTATCGTCTACGATCCGGCGCTGCAGCTCGATCGGTGCGATCGTCAGCAGGAATACGCCGGTGGACAACACCGCAAGGGCGAGCTGATGCCAGCGGCTGGCCCGCAGGATGAAGCCGAGCAGCGTATCCGGAAGGTCGACCGTCGAGCCGCCGGCGAGTGTTGGTGTGGTGAAGCCCATGCCCTCACGCCTTTCAAGCCTGTCCACGACGTCTGCTGTGGGGCCCGTCGCCGGGCCAAGATCACAGCGTGGGTGCAAGGCCATCGTGTGAGCGCCGCACCTGTCCCGCGGCCGAAGCTGGCTGACCTGCGGTGCCGGCGTTCCCGCGCTCCTTGGATCGGCGACTGGGACCCTGCGGGATCAGGCGCGCCCGAACCGGACTGCGGGCTCGTCGCCTTCGGTCATCTCCTCCAGCGCAGGGCGGTCGAGCAGTACCAGGCTATGCGGGCCGGCCATGTCGATCAGATCGTCATGCTTGAGGGCCGCGAGGGTCCGGCTGACGGTCTCGAGCGTCAGGCCGAGATAGTCGCCGATGTCGCTGCGGGACATCGCCAAGCTGACCGTCCTGCCGTCCGGCGCGGTGCTGGCCAGTTCGAGCAGGAAGCTGGCGACGCGTTCTGTCGCCGTCCTCCGGCCCAGGGTCAGAAGGCGCTCATAGGCGCAGGTGAGGGAGCGGCACGCGATCTCGCGCAAGAAAGCATTCAGGGTCGGGTCGGCGTCGCCTGCGCTCTCGGCGCGTTGCCGCGGGTAACGGATGACAACCATGTCGGTGAGGGCTTCGGCGGCGAAGCCGTGCTCTTGGAGCGCCTCGAAGCCGAAGAAGTCGCCAGCGTGGAGGAAGGCGCCGATCTGGCGGCGGCCATCGGGCAACAGCTTGCTGGTGCAGCCGGTGCCGGAGACGACGCGGTACCAGTGCGAGGCGAGATCACCCTCGCGGTAGGCGGCGGTGCCGCGGCGAAGCGTGGCCACCGCGCCGAGGGCGGTGAGGCCGGCCGGGGCGTCATCGGTGCCGTCGTTGGGGTGGGGGGCCAGGGCGGGGATGAAGCCCGGCGCCGGCCGGGATGCGGAGAAAGCGTGCTGCGTCTGCATGTTGATCTCGCTGCCGTCGGGTGGACGTGCAGCTGTCTTACGCCTCGGCCATGCGCCGCATCATTGTGAAGGATACGTACGGGAAACTACTTAGCGAAAAAAAGAACCCGGCAAGGGCAGGCGAGTTGCTGTCGATGCCCTTGATGCATCGGAGGGCATCATGATTGCGCCTGGAGCGCTGATCCTCGCCGCATTCGGCGTGTTCGCGGCCAGCGTGGCGCTGGCGAGCCGGTACAGCTGAGGGGTCAAACGGCGGGGTCGCGGGGCGGGACCAGCACCGCCGCTCCGGTCAGCTGACCTCCGCGAAGCCGAGCCAGGGCCTCATTCGCCTGATCGAGCGGTATCGCCAGGGTCTCGGTGTGGATCGGCACCTCCGCGGCGACGGCCATGAAGGCCTCGGCGTCCTGGCGCGTCAGGTTGGCGATCGCGTGGATGGTCCGTTCCGGCCATAGCAGGGCATAGGGGAAGCGCGGGATGTCCGACATGTGGATGCCGGCGCAGATCACCGTGCCCCCCTTCCGGATCGCCCTCAGTGCGGCGGGGACGAGATCACCCACCGGGGCGAAGATGATGGCGGCGTCGAGCGGCGCCGGCGGCATTTCGTCGGAGCCGCCGACCCAGGCCGCGCCCAGGCGTCGTGCGAAGGCCTGCGCTTCGGCGTCGCCCGGCACGGTGAAGACGAAGGCCTCCTGGCCGCGGTGGCGGGCGATCTGGATAACGATATGCGCGGAGGCGCCGAAGCCGTAGAGGCCGAGCCGCGGCCCGTCCCCAGCCAGTCGGAGGGCGCGGTAGCCGATCAGCCCGGCGCAGAGGAGAGGGGCCGCCTCGACGTCGCCGTAGCGCTCCGGGATCGGCACGCAGAACCGTTCATCCGCCTTGACGAATTCGGCATAGCCGCCGTCGAGCTGATAACCGGTGAAACGCGCGCTTTCGCAGAGGTTCTCCTGGCTGCGGCGGCAGAATTCGCAATTGCCGCAAGCCCATCCGAGCCATGGGACGCCAATACGGTCGCCAATCTTGAAGCGGGTGGCTTCGCTTCCCGCTGCCGTCACCCGGCCCACGATCTCGTGCCCCGGGACCAGCCGAGGCTTCGGTGAGGCCAACTCACCGTCGACGACGTGGAGGTCGGTCCTGCAGACGCCGCAGGCCGACACACGGATCAGGATTTCGGTCGGTCCTGGGCTGGGGCAAGGCAGATCGGCCGGCTCCAGCGGTGCACCCGGCTGCGTCAGGATCATCGCCTTCATGATGCACTTCCCTTCGCCTGACCACGGGACGACGGTCGTCGGTCGATCACGCTGTATGTGCGGCAACGGCCCGTGGCTACTCGTTCTCCAGCAGAGCCCGCGCCGACAGCAGCTGGCTCTGCAACTCCGGTCCGACGGCCGGGTATGAGAGGCCGAGCCCCTCCATGGCATTCACCGTGGCAGCGGCGACGGCCAGGCGGGTGAACCATTTGTTGTCAGCGGGAATCACGTGCCACGGGGCGTGCGGCGTCGCCGTCGCCCGGATCATCTCCTCGTAGGCGGATGCGTAGTCGTCCCACCGCTGGCGTTCCGCCACGTCCCCGGGGGCGAATTTCCAGGATTTTTCGGGGTCGTCGAGCCGCGCCAGGAAGCGCCGCTTCTGCTCGTCCTTCGAGAGGTTGAGAAAGAATTTCAGGATCAGGGTGCCATTGCGGGAGAGGTAGCGTTCGAAGGCGTTGATGTCCTCGTAGCGCTGCGTCCAGATCGATTTGTCCACCAGCCTCGGCGGCAGCCGCTGGTTGGCGAGGGTATCCAGATGCACCCGGACGACCAGCACCTCCTCGTAATAGGAGCGGTTGAAGATGCCGATCCGCCCGCGCTCGGGCAGATGCCTGGTGGTGCGCCACATGAAGTCGTGGTCGAGTTCCTCCGCCGAGGGTTGCCTGAACGGCGTGACCTGACAGCCCTGGGGATTCACACCCGACATGACGTGCTTGATCGTGCCGTCCTTGCCAGCCGCGTCCATTCCCTGGAGGATCAGCAGCACAGACCAGTGGTCCTGGGCGTAGAGCTTCTCCTGCATCTCGGCGAGCTGTTCGACGCTCTGGGCCAGGCCTGCCTGAGCCGCCTCTCCGCTGCTCAGCCCGCCGGTGTCGCCCGGATCCCAATCCTGCAGGCGGAAGCCGGCTCCGTCTTCGAGCCGATAGCATGCAGCGAGTTTGTCGAGCTTGAGCACTGTCGCCTCCATCCCGTGAACGCCCCGGCGGCATTGCCGCGGTCGGAGTTGCCCCGCCCTTCGGGCGGCGGCATCGCAATCCCGCTGGTTGTTGCAGTCAATCACCCAAAGGCCGCTGGCCAGGGTCTCACCCGGACGACGCGGAAGGGCCGGGTGACGCCGTCGTGCTCGGTCACCGAGACATATTCGCCTTCGACGAAGCGATGGGTGTCGAGCCGCCAGATCGGCTCGTCGTCATCTTCGCCCGGCGCATAAGAGAAGGCCCAGCGCCGTTGGCGCGTGTGGATCAGCTGCCCGTGTTCGTCATCCGTTCCCTGCCAGAAGCGACGGACGGTGCACTCGGCGCGCTGGGCACGCCAGGCGTCGGGGTTGAGATGTCCATCCGGATCCAGCGGAGCGATCAGCTCGTAGCCGCAATCCGGCGCCCCCGCGGGCGCCTCCGGCGTTCGCGCCAGTTCCATTCGCACTCGGCTCAGGCTCATCTTGCTCTCCTGCGATCGACACTTGATCCAGTTATTTTTGCTCGCCGTGGCGACGGCCACCTTGATCTGGCGCAAGCCTGTTCAGGCGCGGGCCATCGCCTGCAGCAGCGGCGTTTCCGCTGGCGTCTGCACCGGCCAGCCGAGCCGTCCCAGATATCGAAGGGTTCGGAAAGCGAGGGTCGGGATCGAACAATCGGAGGTGAAGGCGGCCCATCCCGGTGCCCCCATCTCATCTCGACGCTGCCGAGCGAGCACGGTTGGTGTTGCGTCCGACGCGTCGCCGACCCTCGCCGAAAGCCGGGGAACCAGGATCGCATCCGCGGCCTCGAGCCAGAGGGCGGCGAACGGTACGCCCCGACGCTGCGCCACGACTCTGACTGCGTCCTGCTCGGCGTGATCGAGGAAGGTGGCGTCGACGATGACCGTGCAGCCAGCCGCCAGCAGGCGATCGGCCTCGGTGAGAAGGGTCTCGTAGACCCGTGCCGTCTGCTCCGGGCCATAGGCACCGTCGGGAAGAGGCGCTTCGGGCGCCACTCCGTGAAGCTGTTTCCGGATGACATCGGACCGCAGCACCCGGGCCCCCAGATGCGGGCCGACATAGGGGGCGAGGAAAGCGGCGAGGGTCGATTTGCCGGTACCGCTGACGCCGCCGATGGCCAGCAATCGCGGTTCGGGGCTTCGGAACAACTCGTCGGCCAGGGCGAAATACGCTGTGGCCCGCCTGCGCGCCTCCAAGCCGGCCGCTGCATCGCTCGTGCCATTGGCCGTTGCTGCCTGGACATGCGCGCGGATGGCGGCGTGGATCGACATGAAGAGGGGAAGCAGGGCGACACCATCGGCCTCGTCCGGCATGCGGTCGAGGTAGCGGTTGAACACAGCGTTCGCGAAATCCCGATGCGACCGGTCCAGAAGATCCATCAGTAGGAAGGACAGATCGTAGAGGACGTCGACACAGGCCAGGCGGTCCGAAAACTCGATGGCGTCGAACAGTGTCGGCTCGTCATGCCACGTGGCGATGTTGGCAAGGTGAAGATCGCCGTGGCAGCGGCGGACATGATCGGAACGCTGCCGGCGATGGAGCAGCGCCTCGTGTCGGGAAGCTTGATCCAGGGACCGGCGCGTGAGACCGGTGACCGCTGCCGCCTCGAACAGATCCGCGCCGTAACGGGAGAGGTTGCCGTCGTTCTCGACGATGATGTCGGCGATTGCCGCCGGACCGCCGAAGTCCGGCTCGCCCGCCAGCGACTGGTGGAACTCGGCGATGCGGTCCGCCAGCCGGCGCATGATCTGGGTCGTGAGCAAGCCGTGCTTGGCCAATTGGTCGAGTTGGCCCGATCCGTCGAAGCGAAGCATCACCAGGAGCCAGTCGACGATCGTCCCGTCCCCGCCGAGGGTGAGGCCGCCGGAGGCCGCACGGCAGACCGGCAGGACCCGGAGATAGAGACCCGGTGCGGTCCGGCGATTGATCGCGAGCTCCTTCTCGCAGGCCGCATGCCTGAGCTCGGGCGTGGAATAGTCGAGATAGCTGAACCGCACCGCCTTCTTGAGCTTGTAGGCATGTCCGCCGGCGAGGAAGACGACGGAAGCGTGCGTTTCCACCCTTTGCACCGAATCCACGCCATAGGCCTCCGGCTGCGAAAGAAATGCGATCACGTCCTGCTGCGGTGTGTCGACCATCGATGCCTCCTCCTTGGTGAGGACGATGGTGCCGGCATTCGGCGGGGCCGGCCTTGCGCTGGATCAAACGCAGCATCCGTGGGACGACGCGCGAAGCGCTGCACCCTGCTGATCTTTCAAAGGATCAGGAGGGCGATGGATGCGGCCGCCATCGCCACTGTGGCCAGCCACCCGACGGCGACCATCGATCGGGGCAGGATGAACGACCCCATGATCCGACGATCGGTCGCGATCAGGAGCATCGTCGCCATCAGGGGCGCGGCCAGGAGGCCGTTGAGCACAGCACTCCAGTATAGGGCCCTGATCGGATCGATTCCGGTGAAGCCCACCCCCAGGCCGAGCACCGTCGCCAGGACGATCACGCCGTAGAAGGCCTTCGCCTCCTTCGGCTTGTGGTCGAGGCCCTCCACCCAGTCGAACGTCTCGCAGACGGCGTAGGCGGCGGAGCCAGCCAGCACGGGAACGGCCAGCAGGCCGGTGCCGATGATGCCACAGGCGAAGACCGCGAAGGCAAGGGGGCCTGCGATCGGCCTCAGCGCCTCGGCCGCCTGCGCCGAGCTCTGGATATCCGTGATGCCGTTGGCGTGCAGCGTTGCCGCCGTGGCGAAAATGATGAACAGCGAGATCAGGTTCGAATAGCCCATGCCGACCCAGGTATCGATCCGGACCCGATCCAGTTCCGGACCTGCCTGGGCGGGCGTCACATAGAGCGGCTGCGATTTGCGCCGGAGCCGCTCCTCGACCTCCTGCGACGCCTGCCAGAAGAAGAGGTAGGGGCTGATGGTGGTGCCCAGCAGCGCCACCAGCACCTCGGCATGGTCGGCATCGAAAACCAGATGCGGCACGAACGTCCGCAGCAACGCCTCGCTCCACGGCACATGAACGACAAAGACCGCCGCGGCATAGGCCAGCAGGGACAGGGTGAGCCATTTCAGGACGGCGGCGTACCGCGCGTAGCTGAGAAAGACCTCCAGGACGATGCACAGCGCCGCGAAGCCGATGCCGTACAGCAGGGCAGGGCCGGGAATGAGCAACTGCGCCGCTGCCGCCATGGCACCGAGGTCCGCCCCGAGATTGGCGATGTTCGCCACCAGCAGCGCCAGCACGACGGTCCGCAGCAGCCACCGCGAATGGTGCCGGCGCAGATTCTGCGCGATGCCGCGGCCAGTGACGCAGCCGATGCGGGCGCTGATCGACTGAGTGACGGACATCAGCGGATAGCTGAACAGCATGACCCAGGCCATGCCGTAGCCGAACTGCGCGCCGGCTTGGCTGTAGGTGGCGATGCCGCTCGGGTCGTCATCCGCGGCGCCGGTGACCAGGCCGGGGCCCAGAGTCCTGAGCAGGCCAGGTCGCGATCGCCGCCTGGCCTTCCTGCCACCGTCCGTCTCGATGAGGCTGGCCATTTTCCGTCCCGGACTGCGCTTCGAAGGCCTTTCCTATGGCAGACGCCGCCGCGGCCGGGCTTTGATCCAGATCAAGGTGCCCGCGGCCACCGTGGTTGATACCAGCGCTTCGGGGCGTCCAATGCCGGCGCCTATCCAGGGGATACCGCGCCATGACCATCGCCATGGATGTCGTGCAGCTGTCGCGGCTGCAGTTCGGCCTGACGGCCATGTACCACTTCCTGTTCGTGCCTTTGACACTCGGCCTCGCGGTGCTGCTCGGCATCATGGAGAGCGTCTATGTCATGACCGGCCGCGAGGTCTGGCGCCGAATGACGAAGTTCTGGGGTGTGCTGTTCGGCATCAACTTCGCCATGGGGGTCGCCACCGGCATCACCATGGAGTTCCAGTTCGGCATGAACTGGGCCTATTACAGCCAGTATGTCGGCGACATCTTCGGCGCGCCGCTGGCCATCGAAGGGCTGATGGCCTTCTTCCTCGAGGCGACGTTCATCGGCCTGTTCTTCTTCGGCTGGGACCGGTTGTCGAAGGTCGGCCACCTGATCGTCACCTGGCTGGTGGCGCTGGGGTCGAACCTGTCGGCGCTGTGGATCCTGATCGCGAATGGCTGGATGCAGCATCCGGTCGGGGCGCGGTTCAACCCCGACACGATGCGCATGGAAGTGACGGACTTCATGGCCGTCATCTTCAACCCGGTGGCGCAGGCGAAATTCGTGCACACGGTCAGTGCCGGCTATGTGACGGGGGCGATGTTCGTGCTCTCGATCAGCGCCCTCTACCTCTTGCGCGGCCGGCATGTCGACCTGGCCAAGCGATCGCTGACCGTGGCCGCCAGCTTCGGCCTCGCGGCCGCGCTGTCCGTCGTCGTGCTCGGCGACGAGAGCGGCTACACCGCCGGCGAGAACCAGAAGATGAAGATCGCCGCGATCGAGGCGATGTGGGACACCGAGCCGGCGCCGGCTTCCTTCACCCTGTTCGGTCTGCCGAACCAGGAGACGCATCGCACCGACTACGAGATCAAGGTGCCTTGGATGCTGGGGCTGATTGCCACCCGGTCGATCGACGGTGAGGTGCCGGGCATCAACGAGCTGGTGGCGCGGGCGCAGGCGCGCATCCGCTCCGGCCTGATCGCCTATGGCGGGCTCGAGCGGCTGCAGGCCGATCGCAACGATGCCGACGCCAGGGCGAGGCTGGCGGCCCATGCCGAAGACCTCGGCTACGCCTTCCTGCTCAAGCCGATCCGGCCGGACATCCTGGCCGCCACCGATGCCGATGTGGAAAAGGCTGCCTGGACCGCGGTGCCGCAGGTTTCCCCGCTGTTCTGGAGCTTCCGGCTGATGGTCGCGCTCGGCTTCCTCTTCATCGGCCTCTTCGCCATCGCCTTCGTCCTGGCATCACGCCGACGGCTGCAGGCGTCCCCGATGTTCCTGTGGATTGCCGTGGGCGCGCTTCCGCTCCCGTGGATCGCCGCCGAACTCGGCTGGTTCGTGGCGGAGGTGGGGCGCCAGCCCTGGGTGATCGAAGGTGTGCTGCCGACCTACCTGGCGGTGTCGAACCTGACGGCCGGCAATGTCCTGGCCACGCTGCTGGGGTTCATCGCCCTCTATTCGATCCTCTTCGCGATCGACGTCACCCTGATGGTCAAGGCCATCCGTGTCGGTCCCGCGGCGGCCGGATCGGATCTTACGGCTGAGCCCGATCTGGCCGCAGTTCCGGCCGCGGCGGAATAGTTCCGGGAGGACCGCATCATGCTCGATTACGAAACCCTGCGCCTGATCTGGTGGGCGCTGCTTGGCACGCTCCTGATCGGCTTCGCTGTGATGGACGGCTTCGACCTCGGGGCCGCAATATTGCTGCCCTTCGTCGGCCGGACCGACGCGGAGCGGCGGGTCGTGATCAACACCGTCGGCCCGGTGTGGGAGGGCAACCAAGTCTGGTTCATCCTCGGCGGCGGCGCGATCTTCGCCGCCTGGCCGCCGCTCTACGCGGTCGCCTTCTCCGGCTTCTACCTCGCCATGTTCCTGGTGCTGTGCGCATTGATCCTGCGGCCCGTGGCCTTCAAGTTCCGATCGAAGATCGATCATCCGACTTGGCGCCGGACCTGGGACTGGGCTCTGTTCGTTGGTGGCCTGGTGCCGTCGCTCGTCTTCGGCGTCGCCTTCGGCAACGTCCTGGAGGGCGTGCCCTTCCGGTTCGACGAGACGCTGCGCATGACCTACGAGGGCACCCTGTTCGGGCTGCTCAACCCGTTCGCGCTGCTCTGCGGCCTCGTCAGCGTCGCCATGCTGGTCATGCACGGTGGCGCCTGGCTGGCGCTGAAGGCGGCGGAGCCGGTGGCAGCCCGCGCGGTCACCTTCATGCGTCTGGCCGCGATCGTCCTCATTGCGCTGTTCGCCGTCGCTGGCCTCTGGGTGGCAATCGGCATCGACGGCTATGCCATCGTCGGCGCGGTGGCGCATGACGGGCCGTCGAACCCCCTGCTGAAGCAGGTGGCGCGTGCCCCCGGGGCCTGGATGGCAAACTATGGGACGCAGCCCTGGACCTTGGCCGCGCCCGTACTCGCCTTCCTCGGTGCGCTCGGCGTGATTGCGCTGTCCGGCCTGCGGCGGCCCGGCCTCACGCTCCTGGCGAGTGCGCTGGGCGTGGCGGGCGTGATCGCGACGGCGGGGCTCAGCGTGTTTCCGTTCCTGTTGCCGTCCTCACTCAACCCGAACGCCAGCCTGACGGTCTGGGACGCCTCGTCGAGCCGCCTGACTCTCGCCATCATGCTGGGCGCAACCGTGGTCTTCCTGCCGCTCATCATCACCTACACGGCCTGGGTCTACCGCGTGCTGCGGGGCCGCGTGACCCTCGCCTACGTCTCCGACAATCCCACCAGCACCTACTGAACGGAGGAGATGACCGATGTGGTATTTCGCCTGGATCCTCGGCGTCGGCTTCGCCTGCGCCTTCTCCATCCTCAACGCCATGTGGCTCGAGCTGCACGAAGTCAGCGCGGCGAAGGCGCCGGTCGACGCGGAGCTGCGGCGATCCAGTCGGTATTGAGGGACGGCAGGAGTCTCGACCTCCCTGCGGCCGGGCTGCTTTGCATGCTGCTGGTGGTTTATCTCCCGCGCTGCGTGGCGTGCCTGACGCTCGGATCCACTGCGCACATCCGCCGAACCTGGTTGTCGATTTGTAACTGGATGCGCTTTTACGAACCGCATCCACTGACCATCACGGGCGACAGCCTGATCTATCCGCCAATGAGGGGGCCGCCATGCGCGATGCCGAGTGCGATCGATCCAACTATGACGCGGTCACCCAGGCGTTGCACTGGCTGACCCTGGCACTCCTGATCCTCCAGTTCGGCTTGGCGTGGGCAGCGCCTGAACGCCTGTCCTCGCCGGATACGCTGATCAGCCTGCACCTTTCTTTCGGGATCGTGATCTTCATTGTCGTCCTGATGCGCCTGTCCTGGCGTCTGCTGCGCCCAGCGCCGCCGCTGCCAGACGATCTGCCGGCGTGGCAACGCCTCGGATCGCAGACGATCCAGATCCTCCTCTACGTGCTGCTGCTGGCTCTTCCCGTGCTCGGATGGCTCTGGGCAGGCGAGCGCGGATGGGTGGTCAATCCGTTCGGTCTCATGACGCTGCCGGATCTGGTGGCCAAGGGATCGTCCTTCGGCCGGTTCGCCGGCGATCTCCACGGTCTGCTGTCCAATGTGTTGCTGGCTTTGGTGGGCCTCCATGTCCTTGGGGCCCTGTATCACGCATTCTTCCGGCGCGACGGGGTCATGCAAAGAATGCTGCCGGTGTCGCGCCGCTCGATCTGATCGACCGCAGCAGTTCAGCCATGCCTTGAACGCAGTCGCGACGTTCGAGCACTGGAGGGTTGCCTGAAGAGCTTCCTGATCGCCCAGTCGCTCAACCAGATCGAGAAGGCCTATGGGCCCAACAACTCGATCCTCGACAACTGCCATGTCCGCGTCGCCTTCGCCACCAATGACGAGCGGACGGCGCGGCGAGTTTCCGATGCACTGGGCACGGCAACCGAGCTCCGGGCGATGAAGAATGATGCCGGGCATCGGCTCTCGCCCTGGCTCGGTCAACTCATGGTGTCGCGCCAGGAGACGGCGCGACCGCTGCTGACGCCGGGGGAGGTGATGCAATTGCCGCCTTCGGAGGAACTCGTGCTTGTTTCCGGCATGTCGCCGATCCGGGCCAGAAAGGTTCGCTACTACGACGATGCGCGTTTTACCCGCAGAGTTCTGCCGCCGCCTGCGGAGCTCTCATTGCTGCCGGACGGAGGAGGGGCCGCTCCCGGCGCCGACGACTGGATCGCCATACTGCCGCAAGGCGATTCGGCGGCCGCCGAGCAAGCCGAGGAGGACGCAGAGGATCCTGTAAACGGCGGCATCCGGCGCGAGCCCATGCTGCCAGAGCACGAAGCCATTGCGCCGGAGACGGCCATGCCGACCAAGGAGTTCGCCGATCTCGAGGACGCCGGACGACGAGGCCGTCAAGGCGAGAGCGGTGCGGCGGAGAATGCGGACCGTTGCCCGGCAGGCGGCGATGGATCCTGATGATGGCATCGCGCTGTGAGCGGCTGATGAAAACCAGGCTGAACGTCTACTTCTCGCCCGACCTGCTGCGGCGGATCGAGGAACTCGCTGACCGCAGGCGGCTGTCGCGCTCCTCGATCGTCGAGGCCGCGGTCGCGTCCTTCCTGTCGCCGGACGGGTCGGATCAGCGCGAGGCGGCTTTTACCCGTCGTCTCGACCGGCTGTCTCGGCAGATCGAACGGCTGGAACGTGATGTCGGGATTTCAGTCGAAGCACTCGCACTCTTCGTTCGGTTCTGGCTTACGGTCACGCCGCCCCTGCCGAACGACGCCCAATCGGCAGCACAGGCCAAGGAGCGGGAACGGTATCAGGGATTTGTCGAGGCGCTCGGGCGGCGACTCGCGAAGGGAAAAGGCCTGTTGCAGGAGATCCCGAACGACATTCTTACGCCCAGCTGCAATACCGGGGCTTCGAGTGGCGATGAGCCAACGGCGGACGATCACGACCCAACTTCTCCAGAGGCGCTCGGTCAGAGATAGCCCCTACGGCGCTCCCTGGTTCGGAAAGTCTTCCGCAACGCGCCAAAAGACGACACAGCATCGCCGCCTCGACACCGGACATCCGTCGAATCCACGATTCTCTATGCCTTGCTGCCGAATCGGCCGAACTGAACGGCGCCCAAAGCGGTCATAGTGTTGGCGTCTCGATACTGGGCCTTCACCGGAAGGAGCTTTGCGAGCGGGCCGATGTCGCGGAGCAGCGGCTTGTACCAGTCGAGATTACGCCTCCGATGGTTGTCGAGGCGGCAGCGGGGCTCGAACCGCGGCCACCGCTTCGTCAGCAGCGGAAGGCCGGCCTGATCGAGATCGATTTCGGAGACGGGCGCCGACTGCGGGTCGACCGGGAGGTCGATGCCGCGGCGCTGCGTCGGGTCCTGAATGGTACGCATCCGGGCAAGGCCGCCTTCCTCGACCGCCTTATTTCACCGACCCTGATTGGATCGTTGATCAGATGAGGGTGAGAAGTGTCCACAAGGGCGGTTATGGACACAAGTGTGACTGGGCGGCGACGATCTGCTCCTTCTCCTCCCGCGACCAGCGCCGGCGGCGTTCCACCAGAGGCAGCACCTCAGCTCGCGGCATCGTCATAGCGCTACTCCTAGGATTACCCTATGACCTCCGATCTTCACCGCCGTCACACAAGGCGGTCCTCATCGGGTGGTTACCCTGAATTTGCTGGATCGGCGATGATCCCGCTCCCGAGTGGCGTCCGGGTCACCGGCATCAGTTTCTCGAGGCCCCCCTATTTCACAGTCGTCGTAGCTCGCAACCGCGACCGAATCACAACCGACTGATATCACTCAACTCTTATCGGGTCAGACACTAAGAACGACTAATATGGATGGATATTCGGCGGTGCGGTTCGCCCACGTGGGCGCTCAACCAATAGCATTCCAATCCGGAGCGAACGGTGGCCGTACGAAGCGCTGATCCTTCGGCAGCGCCCCGATCGCGGTACGATCGTCGTCGTCCAATCCGATGCTGCGCGCTTCGAGATTGGCCTTCTGGCTTTCCGACCGGCTGGCTTTCGGGATGACGATGACGCCCTCCTGGTCCAGCAGCCAGGCGACCGCCATCTGCGCGGCGCTGGCGCCGTGCTTGCGGCCGAGCGCGGCCAGCGTCGGGTCGCTCGCCGCCCGACCCTGCGCGAGCGGAGCATACGCGGTCAGCGGAATGCCCTTCTCGCGCAAATAGCCCAGCATGGACGTCTGCGACAGGAAGGGATGGTATTCCAGCTGGACGCTGGCGATCGGCGCACCGATCTCTTCCACCGCGCGACGGATCATCGGCAGGTTGAAGTTGCAGACGCCGACGGCGCGCGTAAGGCCGCGCTCCTGTAGCGAGGTCAGCGCCATGAGCGTCGCCGCCATGTCCATGTCCCGCGACGGCCAGTGGATCATGTAGAGATCGACATGACCAAGCCCGAGCTTACGCAGGCTGGCGTCGAAGGCCCGATGCAACGCATCCGGCGCCAGTTGGTCGTGCCAGACCTTGGTGGTGATGAAGAGGTCGTCGCGCCGGATGCCGGACGCGGCGATGGCGGCGCCGACCGCGGCTTCGTTCTCGTACATCGCGGCGGTGTCGATGTGCCGGTAGCCGATTGCGAGCGCACTCTCGACCACGGGCTGGGCGTCGGCCCCCGGCATGCGGAAGGTGCCGAAGCCGAGGCGAGGGATTGCAACGCCCCTGGTGATGATGGCGTCCATGATATCGTCCTTTCATAGATGACGTTGCGGCGGGACGCAGCCCCGCCGGTGCTTCGCGGGCGCAGGCTGCAGATGTCAGCCGGCCGCTGTGGAGCGGCTCTGGCCGACAAGTTCCGCAACGACGTTTTCGAGTGTCACGGTGCCTTTCTTCGCCGACCGACCGCTGTCCCGGAACGCGATCCAGCCCTCGTTGAATCCGTCGATCATGCGGATCCGGGGCAGCGGATTGCGGGTGCCCTGTCCGCGGAAGATAGCCTCCCAATCGTTGCGCACCACGATCTCGACCCGTACCGGCTGTCCCAGCACCTCGGCGAAGGCCCGAGCGAGGTCGTTCGGCGATATGCGCTGCGGACCTTCCAACTCGACGATCCGCGTTCCGCTCCAAACCTCCCGCAACAACGCCGCCGCCGTGCTGCCAACATCCTGCGTCGCGACCATCGGGAAGGCCTTGTCAGCGGGCTGAAGGAAGCTTCGCAGCACGCCTTCGTCACGCGCGGCGGGAACGTCCCATACCGCATTCTCCATAAACCAGCAGGGCCGGAGGAAGGTGACCGGCAGGCCGAGATCACCCAGGGCTTGTTCCAACAAGGTGCGCTGTGTCAGCAGGTTCTCGTACGGGGCGTCGGCGCCGATGGTCGACAGGCACACCACCTTGGCTGGCCGCGCCTCCGAGAGGGCCGCGGCCAGCGCCTCGATCACGCGCCGCGCTTCCGGAAAGCCAGGTTCGGGATCGAATTCCGACGGCGGCAAGATAAAGACGCCCTCGGCATCGCGGAAGGCGGACGCGAGGCCCGTCGCATCGTCCATCTCAGCAAGGGCGATCTCACAGCCCTGTGCGATCCATGGTCCAGCCTTGGCCTCGTCGCGTAGAACGGCGCGGACAGGCTGCCTGTCGGCAAGCAGGGCGCGCGCCAGGGCACCGCCGACCTTGCCGGTGATTCCGGTGATTGCATACATTTCGGTTCTCCTAAGTTGGGGCACGCGCGGGTTCAGGCGAGCCCGGCATAAAGCTCGCGCTCGAAGGCGCCGTAGAGGGCAACGATCCGCTCGTCGTAGAAGGGCAGAACCTGCGTGAAGAGCGCCCCGGTAACGTGCTTGACCGGATCGAGCCAGAAGTAGCAGTTGAGAAGGCCCGCCCATGAGATGCTGCCCGCCGAGCGGCCGTTCGGCCCGGGCTGCGTGTTGATGTCGAAGGACAGGCCCCATTTGTGCGGCTGGCCGGGGAACTGGTCGAAGCTGCGCGAATAGGGCGCCTGCGCCGAGGGCATCTCGTGGACGTTCAATTCGCCGATCTGGTTCTGCATCATCAGCGCGACCGTCTCCGGACGCAGGATGCGCTTACCGCCCAGCGCGCCGCCGTTCAGCAGCGCCTGCAGGAAGGTTATGTAGTCGCGCGGCGTCGAGAAGGCGCCGCCGCCGCCCATGAAGAACTCCGGCCGCTGAGGCATCTCGAAAGGCGCCGGCTCCAGGCTGCCATCGGGGCGCCGGCTGTGGAAGGTGGCGACGCGCTTCTTCTGCGCGCTGCCGATCAGAAAGCCGGAATCCTTCATGTTGAGCGGGGCAAAGATGTTCTCGCGGAAATAGACTTCCAACGACTGGTCGGAGACGGCTTCCACCAGCTTGCCAACCCAATCCATGCTGATGCCATACTGCCACCGCTCGCCCGGCTCGAATTCGAGCGGCGCCGTGAAGGCGGCGTTCCTGCAGGTGGCAATGTCGGGCATGCCGGTGACCTGCTCGTAGCGGGTCAGCACCTCGCTCCAGATCGAATAGGTGAAGCCGGAGGTGTGGGTGAGCAGGTGCCGCACCTTGATGACGCCTTTGGCCGGTCGCAGGCGCGGCGTGCCGTCGGCGGCGAAGCCTTCGAGGACCTGCGGCGCGGAGAGTTCGGGCAGATACTTGGCCGCATCGTCATCGAGGTTGATGCGGCCCTGCTCGATCAGTTGCATGCAGGCGGTGGCCGTGAACGCCTTGGTCATCGACAGCAGCCAGAACACAGTGTCGACCGACATCGGCGCACCGGTTGCGACGTTCGACTTGCCGAAGGTGCCCTCGTAAACAAGGCCGTCGCGGGTGGCTCCCATGGCAACGACCCCGGCGACGTCGTTGCGGGCAACGCCGCCGCGCAAGGCAGAATCGATCGCTCCCGCGCTCCGCAAGGACGTGGCAGGTCTCTTAGCGGCAAAGGCGGGGCCGGCCGCGTCGAGCGTCAAGAGGGCGGTCAGTAAGCCTCCGCGCTGGAGAATGGTTCTGCGTGACGCCTGGTTCATGGCTGGCCCCTTTGGACGGTCGCAGGAAGGGCGATGTGGCTGCTTGCCCGCGATGGCGTTGCGATGACGCCGTTGTAAGCCGCGCCATATCGTGATTCATGCGCATTAAGATCAATGTTACTGTGACTTATAATCACCATGCTGCAGAGTGGCCGCCGGCGGTGCCACGGAGGAGATGAAATGGGCTTCGACACACGGCTTCTCACCGGCGTCGGCGTCCTTGCGGCGGTCACGGAGGCCGGGAATTTCGCCCGGGCGGCCGAAACGCTCGGCCTGACGCCCTCGGGCGTGAGCCGGGCGGTGGCGCGCCTGGAGGCGCGGGTCGGCGTTCGCCTCTTCGACCGCAATCCACGAGAGGTGAGCCTCACTGAGGAAGGGCGGCGCCTCTATGCGCAGGTGATGCCGCTGCTTGCCGGTCTCGACGAGGCGGTGGCCGAAGTGGCCGGCGCCGCGGCCGTCGTGCGCGGGCGGCTGCGCGTGTCGGTCGACCCCTGGTTCGCCCGCATGGTCCTTGCGCCGACGCTTAAGCAATTCCTGGCGCGCTATCCAATGCTCCAGGTCGATCTGTCCACCAGCAACTATCGCGAGGAGATGATGGCGGGCGTCGACGTCGCGGTACGCTTCGGCCCGCCGGACGGATCATCGCTCATCGTGCGCAAGCTCCTCGAAACACCGATCCTGACGGTCGCCGCGCCAGCGTATCTCAACCGCCATGGCGAGCCGCGCTCGCCCCATGACCTCGTCCATCACGAGGCACTTCTCTTCCGCGATCCACAGACTGGACTGCCGTTCCCGTGGGAGTTCCACCGCGGCGGCGAGATCGTCGAGGTCAAGATTTCAAGCCGCCTGGTGCTCGACGATCCTTCCGTCGCAGTCTCCGCCTGCGTGGCGGGCCAAGGGGTGTTCCAGAGCGTCGCCGTGGGTCTTGCGCCCTTCTTGGAACGCGGCGAACTGGTGCGGATTTTGCCGGATTGGTCGGAGGAGCTTTATCCGCTCTATACATACCACCCCTCGCGCCATCTTCCCCCGGCAAAGGTCAGAGTTTTTCTGGACTTCGTCCAGGAGGTCGCGACCGGATTGTGATCTGCTTGATTTTCGCGTGGCAAGAAATCTTGGGCGAATAAATCAACCGGATCTTTAAAAGCCACGGCGTGATCTTCGGCTACCGGGCGACGATCTCGCATCCGGAGAAGACCGGGGGCGCGATCGTCAACACCGCTTCGGGGTGCGGCACGGGTGGCGACTGAGGCATGAGGCCCCATAACGCCGCCGAGGGCGCCATGGTGAACCTGACGCGAACCCTGGCGCTCGGCCTCGCCCGGAGGGACATCCGCGTGAACTCCGTCTGCCCGAGCCTGACGCACACCAGCAAGATCAAGGGCATGCTGCAGGACGAGGTGCTCGTGGCCAAGTTCGAGCAGCGCATCCCCTTCGGCATACCTTCGCAGCGATCCGCTGCCTCGATCCCAAAACGGCGCATTGGGCTTACGCGTGGTGCTGCCGCCTGTCTCTGTCGATCGTCACCGCCTTCATCAAGGGGGCGCTGTCGACACGCCGCGATGGAGATTGATTCAGCTACGCAGATACCTCAACCGCATCGTCTTCCCAACGACACACGAAAAGGGAGGAGCGGCATTGCAATGACTTGATAGTGCGGATCCGACCGGATCGGTCACGCGGAATTCTGGCTGGCACCGGGTATTGCCTTATCAGGAGCTCAAAACCAATGTCTGCAGCGCCTTCCGGTCGACCTTGCCCAAAGCGTTTCGTGGAATCTCGTGAACTATATGAATACTCTCGGGAATTTTATAGTCGGCCAAAGACCGCCTTGCATATTCCTCGATATCATCGATCGCATTTTCACGCGCATCGCTGGCGAGATGAATGAGCGCAGCCACTTTCTGGCCCTCGATCTCGTCCGGGATTCCAAATACGGCGGCATCGCGTATGGCCGGGTGGCCCAACAGAACCTGCTCGACCTCAACCGGCGAGATGTTCGATCCCGCTCGGACGATTAGGTCCTTCTTGCGGCCCACGAACCACACGTCGTCGCCGTCACCCTTCCGCACTAAATCGCCGGTCGGGAACCAGCCGTCCGACTTAGGATCCTGGATGCGGCCCGGTTCGATCCAGTATCCGGGAGTAACGCTTGGTCCCAGCACCAACATCTCTCCGACCTCTCCATCGGGGACCGTCATGCCACAGTCGTCAACCACGCGGACTTCCAATTCCGGTGGGATGCGGCTGACCGGCCCCAGTTCAAGACCGTAGGCAAACGCGCCTGTCTCAGTCGACCCCCAAAAAGTGCGCAAGGGAAGTCCGAAAACCTCGGAAAACGCCCGCTGTATCTCGAGGGAACAAACGTCTCCGACGCTCCGGCAACTCCGTAACGTCGACACGTCACGACTGTCAGCGCGCTGACGAATCAACATTTGAGCGAACATCGCGGGCGTGCCGATCATCCAACTGCAGTGGTGTACCGAAATTGCGGCCAATACGGTATCCGCATCAAAGCGCTCGAAGAGCGCAATCGGAGCGCCACTCTCGATGCAGAATATGGAGGAGACAAGAGCGGCGATGTGGACCAACGGCATGGCGATGATGGCAACATCTTCTCGATCAACCCCAAGATGTCCAGTGATCTTGCTGAATGCTGATAGGGTCGCATGCGTATGTACCACGAACTTGGGTTCGCCGGTGGTGCCGGAGGTCGCGAGCAGTACAGCAAGCTCACCGGCATCAGGATGATTGAAATCCATCCCTAGCCCCGTGTCATCTAACAGCCTGTCCCAGTCTTGAGCGCCCGCATTCTCGCCAATACCGACGACAAAGCGCGCGCCATCTGCCAAAATCTCGGATTCCACTGTCGCAACCTGAGGGTAGAGCTGTGCTTCGCCAAGGTAGATCGCCGGCCGCAGCCGCTCCAGGAGCGACCGCAGTTCCGCTGTCTTGCACCTGATGTTCAGCGGTGCTGCGATCGCACCTATACGGAAGCAGGCATAGTATGAAACCAGTAGTTCTGGGATGTTGGTCATATGCAGCGCAACGCGATCGCCTGCACAAATACCATGAGCCCGCAACCCGACCGCAAGTCGGTTAACTTTCAACGCGAACCAATCATAGCTGTAGTGATTGTTCCTGGAAATAAATGCCACGGATTCAGGGCAGGTTTTTGCCCGCGAATAAAGTCCATCAGTTAACATCGCAGATCTTCCTTTTGGCTTGATGTCAAGGCCGGATATTCGTCAATGTCGCGCTATCCCTTCGCCGGAAGCTGAAGAGCGTTGATCTGACGTTTTCAGCCCCGGGCCGAGAATTATCGCACCGAGTCGAGGTGAGTTTCGGGGTCGCTTACACGGACCAATCCGAACCCTGTGTCTCATGTGCCCAACATCGCGACAGTGGAGTCAGGATGGGAGCCGCGCGCTACCGGAGCGTTACGAAGTCGGGATCAAACGGCGACGAACGCAATACTGGGGCACTTCCGAGTTCGCGCGACGGAACGAATTGTTGGCAGCCCTAGGACGTCATAGGTCGGGTCCGTCAGAACGCTTCGATGCCGTAACGGTCGCTAGAAGGCAGGATCAGACCGGCGCCGAATTCACAGCGCCACTCGTGCGCTTTTCCAATGGTGCTCGCTGATACGAGCCGGCTCATCGCCTGGCACCGTTACCCCACGGGTTCGCGCCCTCTTGACGAAGTGTTGTATATGCACCACCTTGTCGTTATGGACACGCGGACTCTCTCGCTCGAGCGGCAGGCGCTGGTGCGGGAAGTGAAAGAAACCTGCATGATCGCGCGAACGAGGCTGATCTCGCGAGTGATCACCAATATCTTCGACGAGGAATTGCGGCCGCTCGGCCTGCAGTCCTCGCAACACATTCTGCTCAACTCGATCATGCGGAAAGGCTCGGCGACGCGCGCGGAAATCGGCCGCGCCAACCACCTTGATCGCTCGACCCTTACGCGGAACCTCAAGGTGATGCTTGAGGCGGGTTGGATCGAAGAGGTTGCCGAACAGGCCCATGGTCGCCAGCGTCCCTTGCGTCTCAGTCGGCTCGGAGAGGAACTGCTGTTCTCATCGATCGCGGCGTGGCGGGCGGGTCAGGCCCGCGCGGCCAAGGTGCTTGGCCAGGCCGGCATGGACGCAATCAAGCAGGTCGCGGACGAAATTCTGAGCAGCTGACGCAAAAAAAGCGCCTTCCGCTGTTGCATATGCATCATCAGGAATTATATGATGCATATGCAACATGGCGAGCTGATCGCGAGATCGATCGCCGGCGGCGCAACCAACCAGGGCGATCCGATGACAACCATTCTCGTGACCGGCGCGACGGGGGACACTGGCCGCCCCACGGTGAAAGAGCTCCTCAAGAAGGGATTCAAGACCCGGGCCCTGGCTCGCCGTGAAGACGACCGTTCCCAGGAGTTGGCTGCCTTGGGCGCCGAGATCGTCTACGGCGACATGATGAGCCTGCGCGACATCCGGCTGGCCATGGACGGCGTCCGGCGCGCTTATTTCTGCTTCCCGCTCGCGGAAGGCCTTGTGGAAGCCGGCGTGATCTTCGCGCAAGCGGCCAGGGAGCAGCATGTCGAGCACATCGTGAACTTGTCGCACAAGCAGTCGCGCTCCCATGCGCGCAGCAAGGCGACCCAGAACCACTGGCTGTCGGAGCAGGTCTTCGACTGGTCGGGCACCCCGACCACGCATCTGCGCATCACCTTTTTCGCCGAGTGGCTGCTTTACATCTCCTCGCAGATTCAGCGTGGGCGCTACGCAATGCCGTACAACAGGGAAAGCCGTTTCGCGCCGCTGGCCGCAGCGGACATAGCCAAGATCGTCGCCAATATCCTGGAAAAGCCGAAAGGACACGGCGGCCAAGCCTACCAACTGCACGGTCCGAAGGAATACAGCCACGAAGAGTTGGCCGCGGAAGTCAGCCGCGTGCTGGGCGTCGACCTGCCATACGAACACGTGACGGTGTCGGTCTTCCTGGAACGCCTCGGCCTGGAAAATCAGACCGCTCTGCGTCGTCATTTCGAGGCGGTGGCCATCGACCAGCAGGAGGGGCGCCTGGCCGGCCTTGACGACATCGGCGTGAAGATCATTGGCGGCCCGCTGATGACCGTCGAGGACTTCATCAACGCGAACCGGACGCACTTTGTCCTCGAGGCCTAAGAGCCCCGGCCAGCCATGCGGCAATGCAACTGACGCTGCTGGAGCCCATGACCGCCGAGGGCGTCGGGTGGCATCCATGTGAGCCATGCGAGGTTAAACCAGCGTTGCTCACCCGTCCGCTTCACCGCTCGCCTATCCGCTATCTTCCGAGGTCGTGCGGAAACGCGCGTTTGGTAGGTGCCGCCAGGTTTCATCGTCGTGCGGCCGTTGAAACTGGCTCGGCAGTTCGAATGTCACGGGCGGATGGCCTGCAGCAAGCCCGCCAGACCCAGGATGGACACGACGGGCTTGAAGTTGGAGGTGAGGAGTTGGAGGCTCATCTCGATGCTAACCCGGGTCAGGAAGTGGGTGGCTCCCGTCCAGGCCTTTGGGGCGCCGAATGGATGCTCGGCCATCTTGCCTCGGACAGGTATGGCATTCGGCGCCCGGTCCAATTGCTCCCGCAAGGCATCGATGTTGGCCTCGTGCTTTCAGCGTTGATGAAGATACGGATGCTTGCGGGGGTACCCGGGCCGCGCGGTCTCGAAATACCGGCATCCACTCTTACGGTGTTGGCCGCAAGCCTGCTGATGGAGTCCGCGCCGCCGGCCGTGGTCGCGATGTTTCGGCTGTGAATATCTGAGGCCGAGCATGCGACCGAGGTAGATCTGGAACTGCAGTGTGTCCGGACAGGTGGTCAGCGCGCACTCACCTGCCTGCTCGGGCACGCCCAATCTGAACATCTCGCGGGTGTCGGCGACCCCGCCGTCGTGGGGATACAATGCCTCGCATTGTTCGGCGAGGACGTGATGACCGGTTTGCTTTTCTACAGCTCGCCCGGAGGGAAGCCAGCAAAGCACAGACAAAGCCGTGACCGCCTTTCAGCAGATTCACACGAATTCTAAATATACACTTCATTGTTCGCAAAAATGGTGAAACCCCGTGATGACACATCGGCAGGCCGATAAGGTCGCACCGATCTAAATTCTATGAACTTATGTTGCTGGCCCGTAGAAATAAAAATCAAATTTGATTAAATATTGGAAATATTTCAAGCGTAGCTTCAAGCATATAGTTAAGTAATGCTTTTGAAATAGCCATACAATAATATTAACCATCGATCGTCAGGCAGGAAGGAAATGACTAAACAGTCGTTTCCGAGTTCGAGTGACCTTGCGCAGATCCACCCCCGATCTCCTAAGGTCCAAAACTTACGGGTAACCGGGAAATCTCGGCTTGTCCGAGAGAGCTTTGGCCTGCGGTGGCGGTATCTTCGCTTCGGCCTTCTCGCGCTCATCCTGCCCGCTCGCCCACATCAGGTGTATCAAATGCGACATCTTGAACAGAGCCTTCCTTCGCCTCGAGAACTATATGCGTCTGACCAAGAGAATAAGCGATCGAATCACAAGCGCTCGCGCGGCGAAAGGCCGTATCGAACGATCGCCATATCGAGCCTCGGGACGGTGCTGGAGTACTATGACTATATCATATTTGTATTTTTCGTGAAGACTATCGGCCAGATATTCTTTCCGCCGTCTATTCCCGATTGGGTAACGCAGGTTGCGGCTTTCGGAATTTTTGCCGCCGGTTATCTGGCGCGTCCGTTCGGTGGAATTGTGCTCGCCCACTATGGCGATCTGCTGGGCCGGAAGAGGATGTTCGTCCTCACCATCGCGATCATGACGTCATCCTCGTTGGGCATTGCAGCAATGCCGACCTACGCCGGTATCGGGATCGCGGCGCCGATTGTGCTTCTTGTCTTTCGATTGCTGCAGAGCGCGGCCGTCGGTGGGGAAGTTCCGGGCGCCTGGACCTTCGTGGCTGAGCATGTACCGCGCCATCGGGTGGGGCTTGCCTGTGCGATGATGTCGAGCAGTGTCGTCATGGGGATTTTTCTCGGGTCTCTGACGGCTATCGCGATAAATTCATGGTTTTCAGTGAGCGATGTGCAGAGCTTTGCTTGGCGGTTGCCATTTCTGGTGAGCGGATGCGCCGGGGCGCTATCCATGTTCGTCCGGCGATACCTTGCCGAGACGCCGGCATTCGAAGAATTGAAACGGAAACGGGCTCTGGCGACTGAATGGCCGCTTCGGATAGTGCTCAAGCGCCATTTGTTCGGTGTCGCGATCTCTTTCGCCTTGGGTTCGTTTCTGACAGCCGGCCTGGTTGTCCTGTACTTGATGACCCCCACCCTGCTGCAAACCCTTTATGCGATCACCCCACTCGCTGCTCTGCAAGCCAACCTTCTGGCAACCGGTGTCGTCATTGCATCAACGATCGCCGCGGGGTTTGTGGTCGATCGGGTCGGGGGCGAGTGGTTTCTTGTCGTTGGCAGTATCGGCTTTGGTGTGTCGGTATGCGTGTTGTTCGAAGGAATGCTCTACCATCCGAATTGGTTGCTTGTTCTGTATGCCCTGGCCGGATTCTGTTCTTCGGTGTTTGTCGCGGTTCCCTATCTGATGATTAATAGCTTCCCACCTTCTGTCAGATACACGGGCGTCGCGCTGTCATATAACATGGCATCCGCGATATTTGGAGGGATGACGCCAATCATCGTGACCTATGGTCTGCGAATCGATCGAATGGCACACATGCATTACCTGATATTTGCGTGTGCTTTGGCCACTACAGTCGGACTGGTGCTGCTGGGGAGATCGAAGGGCCGACTTTAGATTCAGGCCATGTCTCTAAGCCTGCCTCGCCACGATCTAGAACCCGGGCCCCTTACAGCCGGCAGCCATCGACTGTCGAGCCGCTGAGGGACGGCCCCACATCCAAGTAACGTGCGGCGGCCGCCGGCGGCGGGTCGTGAGACCCCTGCGGCGCAGCCCCAAGGAAAAAGACAATGACAGATCATACCATCTGGGCAGCGCTGGCTGCCGGAACCGACGCGCGCGGGCTGTCCGGGCTTCTGTTCGCCAGGGCGGCCGCGGCCCCCGACGCGGTCGCCTTCGAGTTCGGCGACGAAATCTGGACCCGCGGCCGCCTCGCGGCCGAGGTCGAGCATATGGCGAGGGCCCTGTTGGCGATTGGCCTGCAAGCTGGCGACCGTATCGTCTTTCACATGAGGAGCAGCCCGGAGCTGGCGATCGGCTACTACGCGTGCTTCGCCACGGGGATCGTCGCGGTGCCGATGAAGGCGGAGCTGAAGACCGCCGAACTGGAGGCCCTGTTCCGACGGCTCCGGCCCGCTCTGTACATCGGACACCCGGATCTGCACGGCAAGGTCGTCGGCATCGATGACGAGATCCTTGCACCCAAGCGTCGACTGGCAATCAATTCCGCGGCCGAACTCCGGGCCTGGGCGACCAGGCCTGCCACCGCCGGCGGACTGGCGAATTCGGTCGACCTCGACGCGCCGGCTGTCATGCTCTGCACCTCCGGCACGACGGCGGAGCCGAAATTCGTCGTCCAATCCCAGAACACGCTGGCCCACGCCGTGGCGATGCTTGTGGCAACGCCCCTGGACAGCGAGATGTGGATGCTGGCGCCCAGTCCCATGATGCACATGTCCGGCTTGATGGCAGTGGTGAGGTCTCTGTCGGTCGCCATGCCCTTCGTGCTGATGCGGCGGTTCGATGCCGACGAGGTGCTTGATGCGATCGCGCGCCATCGCAGCACCTACATGACCGGCATCGCCTATATGTTCAGCGAACTGGTCGAGGCGCAAAAGGCGCGGCAGCACGACATCGGCCCGAGCCGCATTTTCGTCTCGACCGGGGATGCCGTGTCGATCGAGCTGCAGCGCCGGTTCAGGGAGGTGTTCGGCGTCCGGCTGCATTCTGTCTGGGCGGCGACGGAGGCGGTGGGCTCGCTGGCGCCCGGCCCGGTCGACGGTCCGGTCAGCACCCCCTCGCCGCGGGCGGAGTACCGGCTCGTCGACAACCATGGCGAGCCCGTCCGGCCCGGTCAGGTCGGCGAGTTGCTGCTGCGCGGGCCCAACGTCACCCCCGGCTACTGGATCGCGCCTGGGACCATCGACAGTGCCCGATCGAACGGATGGTTCCACACCGGCGACCTGATGCGGCAGGACGACAGGGGAAACCTGTGGTTCATCTCGCGCAGGAAAGAGCTGATCATCCGCGGCGGATCGAACATCTCGCCGGTGGAGGTCGAGCAGGTCCTGAAATCCAATCCGGCGGTGCGGGACGCCGCTGTCGTTGGAGTACCGGACGCCGTTCTCGGCCAGCGCATGTGCGCGCTGGTGCAGCTGGCGGCCGGCTACGGCCAAGCGGACCTGCCGGATATCCTCGATCACGCAACCGCAAGGCTGGCCGACTACAAGGTTCCCGAGAAGCTCTTGATCGTGGTCGCCATCCCACGCAACACGCTCGGCAAGGTCGACCGCCGTGCTGCCTCGGCCATGGTGCAGGGCTGACACCAGACACGGCTCAACAATCGCCGACGTGCATGTGCGCGAGCAAGACACCGCTCGCACTACAATGGCGGCTCCACCGTCACCGCAAGAGATGCTTAGAAGTGGTACCAGACTTCGAACTGATGCTCCCGCTTCTGCCTGGCGACCAACTCCACATTGCCGCGCCGGTCGCACCGGAACTTCAAAGCTGCGGGCCTGGGCGCAAGGAGATTGCGGGCAGAAGATCGCGTGACCGACACCGCGCGTCCCGGCCGATTGGGAGTTTCTGTTTAGAATAGAATATCACTGTTCCTCAGATTTGCATAGGTATTACAACCTTATAACGGGCTGGTACTCCGCTGGTTCCGGCGAATTTCTATTGTAAATCGCGAATTGAACATTACCAATATTTGATTATACTTCTGATATCTGCATGATTACAGAAGTGTGTCAGGCAAATCTGAACGCAGACACAGCTTATCTACAGGGAGAGTGGTTCGTAATGTGCGACATCAAATACCGCACCGTTGATATCCATGGCGTCCGCATCTTCTACCGGGAGGCCGGATCGACTGGCGCGCCAAAGCTGCTCCTGCTGCACGGGTTTCCCTCCTCAAGCCACATGTTCCGAGACCTGATCCCGCTTTTGACAGACCGGTTCCACTTGGTGGCGCCCGACCTCCCGGGCTTCGGACGGTCGGAGATGCCGCGCCGCGAAACCTTCCGGTACAGCTTCGACGGAATCGCCCAGGTCATGGAACGATTCACTGAAGCCATTGGCTTTAACTGCTTTGCGATCTATCTCTTCGACTACGGCGCACCCATCGGATTCCGACTGGCGCTCTGGCATCCCGATCGGATCACCGCGATCATCTCGCAGAACGGCAACGCCTACGAGGAGGGTCTGAGCGAGAGCTGGAACCCAATCCGGGCTTATTGGCAGGACCCGTGCGGCACCAGTCGCCAGGCCCTGCGCGCGTTTCTGACACCTGAGGCCACCCGTTGGCAATACATGAATGGCGTGGCTAACGACAATGTAGTCTCCCCTGACGGGTTCTCGCTCGACAGCTTCTATCTGGCTCGACCAGGGGCGGACGACGTGCAACTTGACCTATTCCTCGACTTCGCCAGTAACGTTGCGCTTTACCCGAAATTCCAAGCGTATTTCCGCGACCGGCGCCCGCCGCTCCTGGCAGTCTGGGGACGCAACGACCCTTTCTTCTTGCCGGCTGGCGCCGAGGCGTTCAAGCGCGACCTGCCCGATGCCGAGGTCCGCTTCCTCAACACCGGGCACTTCGCCCTGGAGACCCATTCCGCCGAGATCGCCGGTGCGATCCGGGTCTTTTTCGCCCGCTGACGCAACCGATGGCTCTATGCTTGAGCCTTAAGCCTCGCGTCCCTCTGCGTCGAGCCAACCCACCTGGCTCGCGCGACCGGGATCATCCGACTGTCGCCGCTCGGGCATGCCCCCAGCTTGCCATCACCATCGTGAGCAGACACACCATGACGAGTTCCGTCGCCATCGACATCGGTGTCGGCCAGGGGATCGGGCGCGCCACTACCTGAACCGCCCCGGGTTTGTCGAGGGCCATTGTGCTTGGGTCACGGTGCCAGAGTGGGTGCCTCGGTTCGCGTGTAGTAGCCCGCTTCGGCTTCAGCGGGAGGGATGTCTCCGATCGGCTCGCGACGGCGGCTGTTGTTGAACCAATCGACTCATTCGAGGGTGGCCAACTTGACCGCCTCGGCGTTGCGCCAGGAGCCGCGGTGCCAGGTCAGCTCGGCCTTGTAGAGGCCGTTGATGGTCTCGGCCAGGGCGTTGCCCTGGCTGTCGCCGATGCTGCCGGCGGACGGCTCGACGCAGACCTCGACCACGCGCTCGCCGACGTACTGCGCATCGCGGAGGCTGTGGTGGATGGGGCCGGCCCGGCCGATCGGGCGCCGAGCGAAGACGTAGATGACGAAACCGACGTAGAGAAAACCCTGCCAGGTCCAGACATAGGCGAAGTCCGAGACCCAAAGCCGGTTTGGCCGGTCAGCCTGGAACTGCCGGTTAAGCCGGTCCGCTGGGCAGGGCGCCGCTGCATTGGAGACGGCGGTCTTCATCGTCTGGCCGCGCACCCCGATAGCTAGGCCCATCCGGCACATTGGCCGCTCGCCGTTGCAGCGAGCCATGGTGACGCGGTCGCAGCACTAGTCTCCGGCAAACCCGGGGCGGTTCGAGCCGACAAGTCGTTCGTGTGCAGATCTTCTGGGCTTGCGAGTGCCCTATGGACATGCCTCCGTCTTACCAGGTCTCCTTGAAGGGCCTGATCTCAACGTTGAATGACCAGGCACTTCGCGGTTGGTGCACAACGTGCCACACCTCGTCCGCGATCTCATCGGGCTGGATGAAATGGTCATCCGGCGCGTCCGGCAGGCGCTGGCGTGTCCACTCAAGATCGATCACGGCGTCGATCACAACGTAGGCGACGTGGACGCCCTTGGGACCAAGTTCGCGCGCCATCGATTCCGCAAGGATCCGTTGCGCAGCCTTGGTGGGGGCAAAGCCGGCGAAATTGGATTTGCCGCGCAGCGCCGATGTGTTTCCTGTCGCAACGATCGCGCCTCGGCCTCGCTGGATCATGCCAGGGGCCAGACGTCGGGCCAATGTCAGAAACGCCATCACGTTGGTCTGGAAATTGCGCTCCAGGTCGGCCGGATTGATCTCCTGGAACGTGCCGAATACGGCGCTCACCGCGTTGTGGATCAGGACCTCGGCCGGGCCGAGATCCGCCTCGATGCGATCCAGTGTGGCAAGGATCTCCCCAGCGTGCGTCACATCGACGGCATATCCCCGCGCGTCCGGCAGTTCCTGCTCGAGCGCTTGCAGCCGATCCTCCCCGCGCGCGAGCATGGCCACTCTGTAACCGCCTGAGGTAAAGCGCCGGGCGAGGGAGGTGCCCGTGCCGGGGCCTACACCTGAGATTATGGCGAGCTTGCGGTCCGTCTTCATGCTCCCGCCCCTCCGATCCGGCCGGCGGCAACGCTCTCGCGCACCGCATCCATTCGGTCATTGCCGAAGAACATCTCATCTCCGACGAAAATGATCGGCACCCCGAACACCCCTCGCTCGATCGCCTCATCATCGAGATCCTTAAGGCGCCGAGTGATCGCTTCGCTCTCCGCCATCGCGAACAGATCGCGGGGTAGGCCATGCTTGCTCAGAAAGTCTTGGCGCCCCTCAGGCGTTACGAGATCGGCCTCCCCTGCCCACATCGCCTCGAAGAGCGCCCCGTGCGCGGTATCGAATGTGCCGGTGTCCATCGCGGCCAGCGCCAGTCGCGAGAGGAAGGATGGATCGACCACGCCGCTTCCCAATGCCTGATACAGGTCGAGATTAGGCGTGAATAGAACGCCGAGACGCCTTGCATTGCGTGTTGAATCAAGTATCGCATATTTCAGCTTGGCCGGACATGCCGGAGTCGGGTGATTGTTCAGGGCCTTCATTACCCGATATGCGTCAAGAGGCTTGTATTTCGCTGCGATCGGCACACCGCGCAACTGGAAGTCGGCGAGATAAGCATAGGGGCTCCGATAGTCGTAGAAGAACTCGAGAGACATGGTATTGGTCCTGACCATTTACGACGAGGAGAGATTTGCGGGAATAACCAGGACCGATCGGTATTTCAGGGCGATGTCAAAAAACAGGGGAAAGGCTACGCCCGTTACAAATGGCAAGCGCTTCCTGTCAGTGCGAGATCCCATGGCCAACCTCTTTCCCCGCCGCCGAGATCACTCCACCGCCGCTGACTTCCGCTCCGCTCGTACCAGAGCGCTCCTGATATCGAACCAGGTCGGGGGCCTCGGCCGCGCTGCATGAGTCCAAGCACCGTCTGTGCAACAGAATCTGTCCGCAGCTCGGACTGACGGTGGCCCCTGGACGTATTCAACGCCAGGGGCACTGCCGCCGCATGCAAGAATTCCGAAGTCCCAGATCAAACAGGCTGACCGGGGTGAGTGACGGCAGGGCGTTGGCGTTCAATCTCCGCTTCAGCGATATGCAGGGCTTCTGCGCTGCAATGCACCGAGTGCTTTCCCACGAAGAGACTGTGAGGGTGTGCGGGCGCGGATCCGAACATGAAGGTTGTATTCCTGGTTGCGGTAACCGCGATCGCGTTGTCACTACGATCAAAGACAGCCACCTCTCCATTTCGTAGAACTGGTTGCATCCCTAATTCCCCCTCCGCAACCGCTAGCCAAGCGACATCATGCCCCGGAGGCGGCTGATGGCGCCACTGCTCGCCTTTTCGCAGTTCAACAGCGAAATAATCAACCGGTCCGAATGGTGGGATGGGACTAAGCGCGTCCTCATAACATCCAAGTAGTACACTCACTGGGCCACGCCTCTGCACGTCGGCCGCAGGGAAAGTCTCGCTTTGGGGTGGATCGAGTTCCTGGTCGGGAGAAAGCGCAATCCAAAGTTGGAATCCCCTTACGTGTGAGCCGACATCGGGAGTTGTCTTGTGCCAAACACCCTTGCCCGCCTTCATCCACTCGATTCCGCCGGGCTCAATACAATGCGCGACACCGGTCGTGTCTTCTACGTGCGCGGAGCCTCCAAATAGATAGCCCAATGTCACAATTCCCGAGTGCGGATGCAGGGGAAAACCAGTCCCCTCGCCCACCGGGCCTCCGCTGTCGACGTGATCGAGAAATACAAACGGCTTTAGAAGCTCGCCCTCACTGGACGGGCTAAAAAGGCGAGTAATTCTTCCATTCTTCTGACTATGTAATCGCTTAACGATGCCGCGGATTGTCATGGATTCGTCCCCGTGTCCCTGATAATTCTTCAACTAGATGTGTTCCAGCACGATCTTGCGGCAAAGAAATTTCCCAGTGCCATCGCAGGTGAAGAGTTAGATGCTAAGGCCAGATGACTGAAGCGGCTCAATTGGTCTTGGCACCTTCGAAGGCAACGCGGCTGGCCCTTCTTTTGTAAGCAACGCCGGCCACGCGAAGTATCATTAGCATCACGAAGATATGTTACGCTTTCGAGACAGATCTCGCGCAATTTGGTTGCGTCTGCAATTGTGAAACTGAACAACTGGCGACGGCACTCGCATTTTTGCGACAAATCGTTGTAAATTCATTAAGTTGTCATGAGCATTCAGGCGCTCTCGCTCAAGCGGCAAGCAAGGTCACCTGCTTGACGGGGCAGGGGAATCGCCGACCGAGCGTGGCACGCGCATCGCGGAGGTCAACTTTCACAGTCAGAGACGGACGGACTCCGATGAAGATGGAACGCTACCTGTCGCGGAAGCCGGCTCGAAGGCCCTCGGCGACCTCGCGAAGGATCTCCTCGGACAGCGCTTCATCGTCAACGGCTCGGGCAAGAACCAGTCCGCCGACAAGCGCTGCAGTGTGGCCTGCTGCCGGTTCTGTGGACAGTCGGTTAGGCTAATCCGACCTTCTTTTCGAACTCGACCGGGGTGATGTAGCCGATGGTCGAGTGCCTGCGAACGGCATTGTAGAAGCGCTCGATGTAATCGAACACGTCGGCACGAGCATCGTCGCGTGTCCGGTAAACCCTGCCTCTGATCCGCTCGGTCTTCAGCGACGAGAAGAAGCTGTCCATCGCGGCATTGTCCCAGACATTGCCAGAGCGGCTCATCGAGCAGGTGACGCCGTTGTCGGTCATGAGCTTCTGGAACTGCTCGCTGGCATACTGGCTGCCCTGGTCCGAATGGTGCAGCAGGGCGTCAGGCTTTCCCCGACGCCAGATCGCCATCATCAGCGCATCGGTCACGAGCCCGGCGGTCATTTCGGCCTTCATCGACCAGCCCACCACACGCCGGGAGAAGAGGTCGATGACGGCTGCAACGTAAAGCCAACCCTCTGCGGTCCAGATATATGTGAAGTCGGCGATCCAGCGCTGGTTCGGACGCTCGGCATGGAACTCCCGGCCGAGCGTATTCGGCGCGATGGCCGATCGCTGGCCATCATCCCTGGGCAGGCTGCGCCGACGCGGCCTGGCGCGCAAAGCCTGGGCACGCATCAGCCGCTCGATGCGATGCAGGCCGCAATCGATGCCTTCCGCCAGCACGTCCCGCCAGACACGCCTGGCACCATAGGTCCGATCCGAACCAAGAAAGCTCGCCCGGACCCTGTTGCCAATCTCCTCGTCGTCGCGTGCTCGACGGCTCGGTGACCGGTTGAGCCAGGCATGGAAGCCCGAGCGCGACACATCCAGCGCTTCGCAAAGCCATGCCACCGGCCAGATCCCCCGGTGCTTCGCAATGAACGTGAACCTCATGTCACGTCCTTCGCGAAGTAGGCTGCGGCCTTTTTTAGGATGTCGCGCTCCGTCTTGAGCTTGGCCACCTCTCGCCGCAGCTTCTCGATCTCAAGCTGCTCCGGCTTCATCTGACCGTGGCCGGGAAAGGCCTGCACAGGATCGGCCGAGAAGAGCTTCACCCATTTGCGCAGCTGGTTCTCATGGACATCCAAATCCCGAGACGCCTGCGCCACACTAACCCCGCGATCCTTGATCAGTCGCACAGCCTCGATCTTGAACTCACGCCCAAACTGTCTTCGCCTCATACGCCACCTCCGGCTTCATGAAACAACCAATCTCGGTGTCCACGAAACCGGCAGCAGGCCACACCGAGCTCGTTGGAAACCCGGTCGGGGATTGCAGCCTCTCCAAGCTCGCCAGCCGAGTTGGGATGTCGGAACGGCCCTTGAAGGTCAATCTGGAACGCCAGATCGGTTGTCAGGCCGCCGCTATAGTTGGAACTGCAGTCGGCGCGACAGCACGATGCCCGCCGCTCCTCTCAGGGTGGCCAGGCCCCTCTGGTCGGTCAGCAGCACGCGGGGATCACTGCCGGGGCGCGGCGGGACCAAGCGGCTGACATGTGCCTCGATTGCGGCCCGCAGCGGCTCGCCGGCCTCGACCACTTCGCCATGCAGCACGAAATGGTTGGGGGCCAGTGTCTGCTGGAGGTTGGCGATGCCGACGGCAATGTTGCGCGCATATAAGTCCAGGAGCCGCCCGGCCGCCTCGGAGCCGGCGTCGGCCTGCCCGGCGAGCAGGGCAGGGGTCATCTCCTCGGCCCCAGCCAGGCCGGCGGCCCGCGCTTGGCGCCGCAGCCAGCCGATGGTCGCGACCGTCTCCCAGCAGCCGCGGCGGCCACAGGCGCAGATCTCGCCATCGATCTGAACGAAGGTGTGGCCCAGTTCGCCGCCCGCGCCGGCCGGCCCGCTTTGCAGGTGCCCGTCCAGTTGCAGGGCGCCGCCGATCACGTCGGACAGGTACAGCACAGCGAAGGTGCGCAGGCTGCGGCCGATGCCAAACCAGCGGTCGGCCAGCAGCAGCGCCCGCGGGTGATGGTCGAGATAGACTGGCAGGCCTGTCTGCTCCTCCAGGACCGCGCCGAGGGCGAGGCCGGAGAGGACCGGCGCCAGGTTGACCTTGACGATGACACCTCGGTCCGTATCGATCATGCCGGTGGCGCCGACGCCAATGCCGAGCGGTGGCTGCCGGGCGGTCGACAGGGTGCGCGCCAGGCTCTCGGCGATGGCCGCGACCGCCTGGCCGGGGGCGCCGCCATCCGTGGGGAACTCGGCGCGTTCGAGGGCCGTGATCTCGCCGGACCAGGACACCAGCGCGGTGCGGACCGAGCCGTGGCTCAGCGCCACCGCCCCGATCTGCGGCGCATCGCGCGAGAACTGCAGCGGCCGGGCCGGCTTGCCGCCGGTGCCGCCGGACGAGGCGGGCTCGCCCTCCACCAGGATGCCATCGTCGATCAATGGCTGGACGATGCCGGTGATGGTGGCCCGGTTCACCCCGATATGGCGGGCCAGGTCGGCGCGGCTGGTCGGGCCGAGGTCGAATAGCGACTGCAGCAAGCGGCCGCGGTTGAGGTCGCCCATCCTGGATGGGGACAGCAGGGACGGGGGCCTTGGTTTCACCCCGTCGCTCGGCGCGCCGGCCGACGGCGGGGCGGCCTCCTCGGCAGTGCCGCCCGCCATTCCTGACATCTTTCCAATCGACATATCCTGCTCTTCCATGGGCGCGGGTAGGGCCCGGCCTCCCGACAGTCTATCGGCGGCGGCGCGCGATGCGGAACGCTCCTCGCCCCGTCCTTCCGTTTAAACGCTCTCTGCACGGTTTCCGCGTTGACGGCAAGTATGTTTGGAGCTAGAACAAACATACTATGAAGCGAGCCCGCGCCGGCGGCCATGCCGGATGGAAGCAAGCCCAAAAAATCACAGGAGAGGCGAATGGATAAGGATCTATTGGGTCATTATCTGATGTCCCGCCGTCGTCTGCTGCAGGGCGCGGCCCTGGGGTCGGGCGCCGCCTTCGCGGGGCTCGGCAGCCGGTTTGCCCACGCCGCGCCGGCCACGCCCCTGAGCTTCATCGGCTGGCAGTTCCAGCCGCAGATCGTCGAAGAGAACGTCAACACCTTCAAGTCGCTGTACGACGAGGCCGTCAATTACGAGCTGGTGACCGGCGACTACCACCCGGTGGTCGAGACCAAGCTGACCGGCGGCCAGCGCATCGACATGCTGTATGCCGAGGAGGACCACATCGCCCGCTGGTGCACGGCGGAGTGGACCCGGGACCTCGAGGGGCTGGACGGGGTCGACGAGATGAAGGCCGGCATGTTCCCGGTCAGCGTCAAGTCGATGTCGCTGCCGAACGGCAAGCTGGCGGGGCTGCCCTATTACGCCGGGCACAACGCCTTCATCTACAATGAGGAGCATCTGCAGAAGGCCGGCCTCCAGGTGCCGGACAGCTGGGATTCGCTGCTCGACGCCTGCCGCAAGCTGAAGAAGGACGGCATCTCGGACGCGCCCTACAACAGCGCCTGGGGCCAGAAATGGCCGGAGCTGTCCTGGAGCATCTTCTCCTGCTGGTACGCGGAAGGCGCGCCGGTCTTCGACGCGAAGAACGACTTCGTCGACGACGCCGCGCTGCGCAAGGTGCTGGAGACGCACCAGGCCCTGTACAAGGAGCAACTGGTGGCGGCCGACATCATGACGCTGCCCAATGAGGGAGTGCCCAGCTACGCCACCGGCCGCCACACCTTCATGGTGCTGCACGACTACGACCAGAAGGTCGCCAACGATCCCAAGCTCTCGAAGGCGGCCGGCAAGGTGAAGAACGCCCTGATGCCGGGCAAGACCAAGTCGACCTTCGCCTGGACCGCTGTCTACATGATGGGGGCGCAGCCGACCGATATCGACCGGACCTGGACCCTGCTGCGCTTCTTCGGCGGCAAGTCCAAGGACGGCCAGTACCATGTGATCAAGCGCTGGGCGCTCGATTTCGGCCTCGGCTCCGCCTACAAGGAAGTGATGGCCGATCCCGAAGTCGTCGCCAGCTTCGGCAAGTGGCGCGACCTCGCCGTCACCAACAAGCAGCTCGAACTCGCCACTTCCCGCGACATCGCCAAGCAGATCTGGTTCCCGGAATGGGACCTGTTCATGATGCAGCGGGTGCAGGAATACATCCGCGGCTCCATGTCGACCGACCAGATCGTCGACGAACTCGGCAAGAAGGTGGCCGAGCTGAAGCAGCAGTACCAGTAGCCAGCAGGAATGGCGGTCGCGGCCATGCCGTGATCGCCCTTTGCGCGCCATTCGTCTGAGGGGCTGCCCGGTGACGATCACCATTCCGCAAGCACCTGCCATCGACCGTCCGCGCCGCCGCATCGGCCGGATCCCGGGCTTCGCCTATGGCGCGGTGGCGCCGACGCTGGTGATCGTGATCGCCGTGGTCGGCCTGCCGCTGGCCTACAGCCTGTATCTCAGCCTCCACCGCACCAACCCGATCACCAAGCGCTGGATCTTCGTCGGGCTCGACAACTACGCCGGCATGCTCGGCAACGCCGAGTTTTGGGCCGCGCTGGGCCGCACCGGCTATTTCGCCGCCTTCTCGGTGATCGGCACCACCGTGATCGGCATGGCCATGGCGCTGGTGCTGAACGAGCGCTTCGCCGGCCGCGGCTTCCTGCGCAGCGTCATGCTGGTGCCCTGGGCCATGGCGCCGGTCTCGGTCGGCGTGCTCTGGTCCTTCGTCTATGCCGGTGACTATGGCGCGCTGAACGGGCTGCTCAACGATCTCGGGTTGGGGTTCCTGGCCACGCCCTGGCTCGGCGACGGCTTCCGCGCGCTCAACCTGGTCGCCCTGACCCAGGTCTGGAACCAGGCGCCGTTGACCGCCCTCTTGCTGCTGGCCGGGCTGCAGTCGATGCCGGGGAACCTGCACCGGGCGGCGATGCTGGACGGCGCCGGGCCGGTCGCCCGCTTCTTCGCCATCACGCTGCCCTGGCTGAAGCCCAACCTGCTGTTCATCGCCATCATCGCCACGATCAACTCGCTGATGGCCTTCGACATCCTGTGGATCATGACCCGCGGTGGGCCGGGTGCCGCCACCACGGTCTTCGCCTGGCTCGGCTACCTCTACTCCTTCCAGTTCCTGAAGTTCGGGGAAGGGGCGGCGATCCTGTACGGCCTCACCATCCTCAGCTTCGTCCTGGCGATCCTCTACTTCCTGGTGCTCGGGCCGCGGCAGCGCCGGGCGGCCGCTGCCTCCAGCGGCATCGTCCCGGACAGCGGCCGGGTCGGGACCGGCCGGCGGCACGCCATGGTGACGCTGCCGCCCTACCGGCCGCGGCTACGGCTGCCCCGGCCGGTCGAGGCCGTCCTGGCCCGCTTCGGCTTCGCCCTTGCCGCGCTGCTGATCTTCCTGTGGTCGGCGCTGCCGGTGATCGCGCTGGTGCTGATGAGCATCACCCCGGCCTCGGACCTGATCCGGACACCGCCCACCATGATCCCCAGCGGCTTCACCCTGCAGAACTTCACCGCGGTGCTGGCGCCGGAGCTGGCGGCCGGCAACGAGACCAGCGTCCAGGCCAAGCGGGTGCCGCTGTCGCTGCTGAACAGCTTCATCGTCGGCGTGGTCGTGGTCACAATCAGCGTCGCCCTGGGCACCCTGGCCGGCTACGCCTTCGCCCGGCACGGCAAGGCCCGCTTTTTCCGGATCAGCCTGTGGGGCCTGCTGCTGACCCGGATGACGCCGGCGCTGACCCTGGTGCTGCCGTTCTTCGTCATCTTCCGGACGCTGGGGCTGATCGACACCCGCACCGGGCTGGTCATCGCCTACAGCAGCATCCTGCTGCCGCTCAGCGCCTGGATGATGAAGAGCTATTTCGAGGGCATCCCGGTCAGCCTGGACCGGGCGGCGCTGATCGACGGCTGCTCGCGGCTGAAGATGCTGTGGAAGATCCTGCTGCCGGTGGCCCGGCCGGGCATCATCGCCGCCGCGATCTTCTGCTTCCTGGTCAGCTGGAACGAGTTCCTGTTCGCGCTGATCCTGACCTCGACGCCCAACGCGCAGACCATCCCGGTGGTGCTGTCGGGCTTCCTCAGCCAGGCGCGCTTCTACGAATACGGGCCGATGTTCGCCGCCAGCGTGCTGTCGATCGCGCCGCCGGTGCTCGTCGCCTTCCTGTTCCAACGCTACCTCGTCCAGGGCGCGCTCTCCGGCGCCGTCAAGGGCTGAGCCGGGAGGCCCGCATGACCTCGATCAACATCCGCGCCGTGTCCAAGAGCTACTCCCAGCACCGGGTGCTGAAGGGGCTCGACCTCGACATCGCCGACGGCGAGTTCATCTCCTTCCTCGGCCCCTCCGGCTGCGGCAAGAGCACGCTGCTCTACTGCATCGCCGGGCTGGAGGAGATCTCGACCGGCAGCATCCTGTTCGACGGCCGCGACATCAGCGGCCTGGCGCCGCGCGACCGCAACATCGCCCTGGTGTTCCAGGACTACGCGCTCTATCCGCACATGGCGGTGCGCGACAACATGGCCTTCCCGCTGCGCCAGCAAAGGGTCGGCGCCGACGCCATCAAGCGGCAGGTCGCCTGGGCGGCGGAGCTGCTGGGGCTTGAGGAGCTGCTCGATCGGTCGCCGGCCGAGCTGTCCGGCGGCCAGCGCCAGCGCGTCGCGGTCGGCCGCGCCATCGTCCGCAACCCGGCGGCGCTGCTGATGGACGAGCCGCTGTCCAACCTCGATGCCAGCCTGCGGGTGCGGATGCGGACCGAGATCAAGCGGCTGCAGCGCGAGCTGGCGGTGACGACCATCTTCGTCACCCATGACCAGGAGGAGGCGATGGTCCTGTCGGATCGGATCGCCGTGATGCATGACGGCGTGCTGCAGCAATTCGCCGACCCGATGGCGGTGTATCGCGAGCCCGCCAACCAGTTCGTCGCCGGCTTCATCGGCAGCCCGCAGATGAACTTCCTGCCGGGCTCCGCCGTCTCCGGCGGCCAGGACGACAGCCGGGTGGTCGGCATCCGCCCGCACGATTTGACACCCTCCGCCGGGCGGGAGGACGGGGCGCTGTCCCTGACCGGGGAGCTGGCGCTGATCGAGCCCGCCGGTCCGATCCATTTCCTCGACGTCCTGATCGGCGACCGCATGGTCAAGGCCACCTGCGGCGACCCCGGGGGCTTGCGCCCCGGCGCCAGCCTGACCCTGACCGCCGCCGACCGCAGCATCCACCTGTTCGACCGCGCCAGCGGCGCCCGGGTCTGATCCCACAAGGAAGCGTGCATCCCATGGCCTTCGATCTCGTGCTCCGGAACGGTCGGGTGATCGACCCGTCGCAGGGCATCGACCGCGTCGCCGACGTCGCCTTCGCCGGCGGCAAGGTGGCGGCGGTCGGCGCCGGCCTGGATCCCGGCGGCGGCGCCGTCCGCGACCTCTCCGGCCTGATCGTGACGCCGGGGCTGATCGACCTGCACACCCATGTCTATTGGGGCGGCACCTCGCTCGGCATCGATGCCGAGGACTTCGCGCGGCAGAGCGCGGTCACCACCTGCGTCGACACCGGCAGCGCCGGGCCCGGCAACTTCCCGGGTTTCCGCAAGCATGTGATCGACCCCAGCCAGATCCGCATCCTGGTCTATCTGCACGTCTCCTTCGCCGGGATCTTCGCCTTCTCCGAGCGGGTGATGGTCGGGGAAAGCCATGACATCCGGCTGATGGCCGCGCGGGATGCCGTGGAGGTCGCCGACGCCAACCGCGACGTCATCATCGGCATCAAGGTGCGGATCGGCCGCATCGCCAGCGGCCCGGCCGGCATCGCCCCGCTCGACGTCGCCCTGCAGGTGGCGGACGAGACCGGGCTGCCGCTGATGGTCCATATCGACGAGCCGCCGCCCTCCTATGAGGCGGTGGTGGACCGGCTGCGGCCGGGCGACGTGCTGACCCATTGCTTCCGGCCCTTTCCGAACGCTCCGGTCACCCGCGACGGCAAGATCAAGCCCGAGGTGCTGGCGGCGCGGCAGCGCGGCGTGCTGTTCGACATCGGCCACGGCAAGGGGTCGTTCTCCTGGAAGACCGGCCGGGCGATGCTGGCCCAGGGCTTCAAGCCAGACACCATCTCCTCCGACGTCCATGCGCTGTGCATCAACGGCCCCGCCTATGACCAGGTGACGACGCTGTCGAAGTTCCTGGAGCTGGGCATGCCGCTCGACGAGGTCATCGCCGCCTCGACGGTGAATGCCGCCAAGGCGCTGAACCGGCCGGAGCTGGGCACACTGCGGCCGGGCAGTGTCGGCGACGCCAGCATCCTGTCGCTCAAGGACGGCGCCTTCCCGCTGGAGGACGTGCGCGGTGAAATCGTGACCGCCGACCGGCGGATCTTCGCCGAGGGCGTGGTGGTCAACGGGCGCTGGTGGCACCCGGCGGAAGGAACGAAGTGATGCAGCGCGACGACATCGAGACCTTCGCCAACCACATCGGCGGGCGCTGGGAGGCGGAGCCGGAATGGATGCCGGCGACCAACCCGGCCACCGGCGAGCCGATCGGCCGGCTGCCGCGCAGCAGCCGCGAGACGGCGCGGCGTGCCATCGCCGCCGCGCGGGCGGCGCAGCCCGGCTGGGCCGCGACGCCGGTGTGGCAGCGGGCCAAGGCCTGCCTCGCCATCGCCGCCCAGATCGACGCCGCCCGCGACCGCATCGCCCGCACCCTGAGCCTGGAGCAGGGCAAGCCGTTCAAGGAGGCCCATGGCGAGGTCGGCAAGGCGGCGGACGGGTTCCGGCTGGCGGCCGAACTGGTCAAGCAGCTGGGCGGCGAGACGCTGCCGGCGGAGGACCCGGGCAAGCTGGTGCTGACCCTGCGCCAGCCGCGCGGCGTCTACGCCGTGATTACGCCCTGGAACTTCCCGGTCAACATCCCGGTCGAATACCTCGCCCCCGGCATCGCCACCGGCAACACCATCGTCTGGGTGCCGGCGCCGACCACATCGATGGCCGCGGTCGAGCTGATGCGGGTGATCGAGGAGGCGGGGCTGCCGCCCGGCGTGGTCAACCTGGTGATCGGGGAGGGGGCGGTGGTCGGCGACGAGATCGTCGCCCACCCTGATACCAACGGCATCGGCTTCACCGGCAGCCCGGCCACCGGTCAGCGCATCGCTGAGCGCGGCGCCGGCAAGCCGATGCTGCTGGAGCTGGGCGGCAACGGGCCGGTGCTGGTGTTCGCGGACGCCGATCTCGACCGTGCTGCCGTGGCCGCCGCCGGCGGCGCCTTCTTCAACGCCGGCCAGGTCTGCGCCGCCACCGGCCGGGTCCTGGCCCATCGCAGCATCGTCGAGCCGCTGGCGCAGCGGCTGGTCGAGATCGCCCGGTCGCACAAGCTCGGCGACCCACTGCAGCAGGGCACGACCATGGGGCCGCTGAACAACCCCAAGGTCGCGGCCAAGGTGCGCGAGCATGTCGACGACGCCGTCGCCCGCGGCGCCACGGTGCTGGCCGGCGGCAAGCCGCGTCCGGACCTGGGCAGCGACCTGTTCTTCGAGCCGACCGTGATCACCGGGGTCACCCGTGACATGCGGATCAACCGGGAGGAGACGTTCGGCCCGGTGGTGCCGGTGCTGGCCTTCGACGACGATGCCGAGGCGCTGGACCTGGCGCTGGACACCGAACACGGGCTCAGCGTCGGCCTGTTCACCGCCGACCTGGACCGGGCGCTGCGCTTCGGCGAGGCGATCCCGGCCGGTATCGTCAACGTCAACGCCGGCAGCACCTATTGGGAGCTGCACCTGCCCTTCGGCGGCGGCTCCGGCACCAAGAGCGGCATCGGCCGGCTCGGCGGCCGCCATACGCTCGAGGCGATGACCGAACTCAAGATGATCTCGATCACCCGGACCGGGAAATGACCACAACCACACCTTCATCCGCCGTCGCGGCGCGGCTGCTGGCCGACCTCGTCGAGCTACTGCTGCCGGGCGATGCCGACTGGCCCTCCGGCGGGACAGTCGGCGTCCAGTCGACCCTGGCGATCCGCCTGGTCGAGGAGCGCGGCGAGCCGGACCTGACCCGGCTGGCCCAGGCGATCCTGAAGGCGGGCGGCCCGTTCGCCGATCATCCGGAGGAGCGGCGCATCGCTATCGCCCGGGCCTTGGAGGCGGCGGAGCCGGAGCTGTTCGGCTGGGTCCGCGACGCCGCCTACTTCGCCTATTACGAAAGCCCCTATGTGGTCGCGGTGATCAACGCCCAGGGCCATCCGTACCGGCTGCGGCCGCATGTGAAGGGCTATCCGCTGCAGCGTTTCGACCCGGCACGCGACGCGCCGAAGCATGGCCGCGGCCGCTGGCAGGCGACCGGGGACGTGCGCCCGGTCGACATTTCCACCCTCGATCTCGACAACGACCGCACGCAAGCCTGGGGCCTGAAGCGATGACCAAGCCATCCTGCGACGTCCTGATCATCGGCGCCGGCGCCACCGGCTCGCTCGCCGCCGTGGTGCTGGCCCAGGCCGGGCTGAGCGTGGTCTGCCTCGAACAGGGCTCCTGGGTCGAGGCCGGCGACCATCCGCATTACAGCTCCGACTGGTCATGGCAGCGAAAGACCCGGTGGAACGCCGACGTCAACCGCCGCCACCATCCGGACGACTATCCGGTGGTCTCCGACAGCTCGCAGGTGCTGATGTGGAACGGCGTCGGCGGGTCGACCAATGTCTACGGCGCGATCTGGCCGCGCTATCGCCCGTCCGATTTCCGCAAGGGCGACGAGCACGGGCTGCAGCCGAACTGGCCGATCGCCTATGAGGATATCGCCCCGTTCTACGAGGTGGCGGACCGCATGATCGGCGTCAGCGGCCTGGCCGGCGACCCGGCGATGCCGCCGCGCGATTCCTGCCCGACCGGGCCACTGCCCTTCACCAAGGCGGCGCACCGCCTGTCCCAGGCCTTCGACCATCTCGGCTGGCACTGGTGGCCGGCCGAGGCCGGGGTGATCTCCGAGGACTATGATGGCCGGCCGGGCTGCAATGGCTGCGGCATCTGCAACGGCTGCCCGCGCGGGTCGATGAGCAAGTATTCGCTGTCGATCTGGCCCAAGGCCCTGTCGGCCGGGACCGAGCTGCGCATCCACGCCCGGGTGCTGCGGATCGAGAAGGGCAGGGACGGGCGGGCCACCGGCGCGGTCTACATCGACCGCGAGACCGGCCGCACCGAGTTCCAGCCGGCCGAGATCGTGGTCGTCGCCGCCAACGGCGTCGGCACGCCGCGGCTGCTGCTGGCGTCGGACAACCTCGCCAACCAGTCGGACCAGGTCGGCCGCAACCTGCTGCACCACACGCTGGTGGGTGCCGAGATCTGGGTCGACGAGCCGATCGACGGCCATATGGGCTATGTCGCCTCGCTGATCAGCCGGCAATTCGCCGAGACCGATGTCAGCCGCGGCTTCGTCAACGGCTTCAACTTCAACTGCCTGACCAGCACCTCCGCCGCCGCCGAGGTCGCCGCCGGCTGGATCACCGAGACCCGGGCGCCCTGGGGCCGCGACCACCACCGCTGGTTCGAGCGCCATTTCGGCCACGGCATCGGCGTCTACGCCATCGGCGACGACCTGCCGAACCCGGAGAACCGCGTCGCCCTCGACCCGGTGAAGCGCGACGCTGACGGCATCCCGGTCGCGACCATGCATTACGCGCCGGGTGAGAACGACCGGCGGATGATGAACTACATGCTCGACCGGCTGGTCGACATCGGCAGCGCCGCCGGCGCCTTCGAGGTCAAGCTGCAGGACTACCGCGACAAGGACGGCGTCTACCGCACTCCGGCCTGGCACATGATCGGCACCTGCCGCATGGGCAGCGACCCCGAGACCTCCGTGGTCAACAAATGGCAGCAGAGCTGGGACGTGCCGAACCTCTTCATCGTCGACGGCAGCGTCCTGGCCACCGGCGGCGTGGTCAACCCGACCCCGACGATCTCGGCCCTGGCCTTGCGGGCGGCGACCCATATCCGCGACAATTTCCGCGAGCTGAAGGGCGCGACCCGACCGATGGCGGCCTAGGCCCGAGCCTCAAGGAGTCTGATCGACGCTGCAGCTGCCGCCGGCCGAGCCGGGCATGCGCGAGGAGGAGGTCGACACCCGGCCCTGATCCTTGACCTCGACGCCTTCGAGGCCAATCTCGACGATATGGCTGGGCTGGCGGCGCAGGCCGGGGTGAAGCTGCGGCCGCACGCCAAGACCCACAAATCGCCGGTGAGCGCCCATCTGCAGCTGGCGCGCGGCGCGGTCGGCCAATGCACCCAGAAGGTGGCGGAGGCCGAGGTGCTGGCTTGGGGCGGCGTGCCGGACATCCTGGTCAGCAACAAGGTGGTGTCTCCGCGCAAGCTGGCGCGGCTGGGGGCGCTGACCCGGATCGCGCGGATCGCCGTCCTGGTCGTGATCGATGTCGGCACCGGCCGCTGCGGCGTGGCGCCGGGGGAGGCGGCGGTGGCGCTGGCCCGGCGCATCGCCGCCAGCCGGCACCTCGCCTTCGGCGGGCTGCAGGCGTATCACGGCCGGGCCCAGCACCGCCGGTCGCCGGAGGAGCGCGCCGCCGCCATCGCCGAAGCGGCACAGGCGGCCGGTCGAACGGTGGAGGGCTTGCGCCGGGCCGGCCTTGACTGCCCGATCGTCGGCGGTGCCGGCACCGGCACCTTCGCGCTGGAGGCGGTGAGTGGCGTCTTCACCGAGCTGCAGGTCGGCTCCTACGCCTTCATGGATGCGGACTATGCCCGCAACGACCCGCCGCCGCCCTTCCGCCACGCGCTGTTCGTGCTGGCGGCGGTGATGAGCGTGCCGCGCGACGGTGCCGCCGTGGTCGATGCCGGCCACAAGGCGCTGCCGACCGACAGCGGCATGCGCCTGGTCTGGGGCCGCGACGGCATACGCTACGAGGGTCCGTCGGACGAACATGGCCGGCTGGTGCTCGAGCCCGGCGCCGCCCGGCCGAAGCTCGGCGAGCGGCTGCGCCTGGTGCCGGGCCATTGTGACCCGACCGTCGACCGCTACGGCTGGTATGTCGGCATCCGCAACGGCAGGGCCGAGTGCCTGTGGCCCGTCGCCGCCCGCGGCACCATGGCTTGAACGGTATGTCTTCCGGTCTCGTCAAATCCACCGTCACGATGGCGTGCACGATCGCACGTCGCGTACATGAGCGTAGGTGGTTGCGTGTCCCCGATTTGAACTGCGAGAGCGACGGTGAAATCGCGAGCATGGCTTGCAAAAGCAACCACCGGCAGCGTGGAATAGCAATCTGTCGCATCGGTGAGAATCCCCAGCGGCGATCACCATCGCCAGCGGGCGGATCATAGGGCTATGGCGAAGACGTAGTTCTCATCTTCATCCACCAGGGGTCGCCAAGGCTTATTTCCCTCGCGACATCAGCACCTCGGCAGAAGCCGTTCCCATGCGCACCGGAGCGCCGGATCGGTCCCGTTCTGGCAGCTCCTGTGCGAGGTCAGGCGTAGCGTTTGGCGCGATCCTCGTGGGCAAACCATCCGTGAAGGGCGGAAAGCGGAAGTCCGAAGTCGGTGCCATCAGTGGTACGCAATAAACCCATTGTTGTATTTTCATCCTTTGAATAGGCCAGTGGCCGCAGTGGAGCATACAAATTGATGGTGCTGGGCGGGGCGGACGGGATTGCAGACCCGCCGCAGATGCTTACTCTAAGAACATTCGCATGGACCCGGTGAGATTCCGGGTGGCTATTCCGGCCGCTGATCCGCCGGACAACGCTAAGACGCAGTGGCGACGGTCAGATCGATTGTGCTCTCGATCGAGGGCGCGATGAGAATGAACCCGTTCACCGGATGCATCTGATGCGGCCCAGCGAGAGTGCTCGCTTCTGCGATTGGGTTGCTTCGCAACCGGCGTCGATGACGCTATATCAGAACAAGATCCGGAAGTGTAGATAGAGATCAGAGTATCCGTCTTCAGGATATTGTGACCACTCTCCTGATTTCTTGCGATCCCACTGCCGGGCTCGGCCTTGCCGCAGTCTATTCAGATATTTGCTCCCTCAAAGCAGTGGAGGAGAAATGCCAAGCCGTAGCCAATTGTTCTGCATCGTCTGTGGTGGAGCGGATGTTGTCGGACTGATTCAGCTCATCTCCGTGCCTGTCATCTGCACCCAGCTTTGGCGTAGCGCCAGTGAGGCCAGGAAGGTCGCCAGAGCAGACATCGATCTGGTCGGATGCCGCGGATGCGGACACGTCTTCAACGCGGTTTTCGATCCGGCTCGGATCACATATGAGGCGAACTACGAAAATTCGTTGATGGCGTCGCCACGCTATCGGCAATTCACAGACGCCATCATCGAGCGGCTCTTCGCCGCCTATGATCTGAAAGGCCGTACGGTCGTGGAGATCGGCTGTGGCCGGGGCGAGTTCCGGCACATACTATGCCAGCGGGGGATCCGCACCGGGATTGGCTTCGAACCCAGCCGCCCCAGTGAAACCGTCTCCGTTGACGGGGCCATGATGAGATTCATCAGCTCTGTCTTCGACCCGGCTCTGGCGCCGCATGCCGATGCCGTCTGCACTCGTCACGTGCTGGAGCACCTGCCCCGCCCCGTGGATCTGCTCCGTGCCATCCGCAAGGCCTACGCTTCATGCCCGGCCCAGGTTTTATTCATCGAGGTTCCGAACGGCGGCTTCATGCTGGATCAACTCGGTATCTGGGAGTTCCTCTATGAGGAGCTGTCCTATTTCACCCCCTCGTCGCTCGCCAATATGTTGAGGCTGGCAGGTTTGGGTATCGAACGGATCGAGCCCGCGTTCGGGGGGTATTTGCTGATCGCGGAGGCGATCTGTGGGCCACACGATGCGCGCCATCCTGCGTCTTCGCCCGCGGTGGCTGAGAATTTTCACACGTTTGGCGCCCGCTACACTGCGACCGTCACGGCCTGGCGTGAGTGGATGGACCTCGCCCGGCGACAAGGAAAGCGCCTGGCGCTCTGGGGAGGTGGGTCGAAAGGGATCACCTTCCTGAACCTGCTGGATCGGAATGGTCAGCATGTCGTCCAGCACGTCATTGACATCAATCCACTGAAGACGGGAACCTTTACGGCCGGTACTGGCCATCAGATCGTGCCACCAGCGGCCCTGAAGGACAGTCCGCCCGATGCGATCCTGCTGATGAACCCGGAATACGAAACAGAGGTGCGTCGAGCCCTGCGCGACCTGAATATCGCCGTGCAGCTGATTCCCGTGTCGGGATACCTGCCGCCGCCGGCTACAGCATGATGGTCAAATAGCCGCCTGGTGCAGCGGCGTTCTGAGTGCTCTCTGACGCCGACGAAGCCGCCATCCGAGCGGTGAGCGTCTGCTACTGCGGTGCGGTCCGCGAGGCGCTGTTGGTGCTGTGGGAGGCATCTGGCCGCCTCTGCTCGAGCGCTTGAAGCCGTTGATCCCGGTGCTGCTGCCGGCACTCGATCGGCACGGCCGGCTCGATCTGGACGGCGAGCTGCTGATCGTCAGCGCGGCGACGAAATCCCTACCGATTCCAACCGCACTGGCTCTCCCAGTTGCGGTTGCCGTCGCGCCGCGTCAGCCGCTCCGGGCGCTTCTCGTCCAACGCCGCGCGGGTCTTCGCCGTCACCTCAATCCCCATCGGCCGCCGGGCAGCGAACCCGATCATCTCGGCAGCAGATCGGTCTCGGCGCTGTTCTTCATCAGCACGCGCAGGGCCATGATGTCCCCGGTCATCTTCGGTTTCTCGGTCCAGGTTGGTGTCGGCAACCCTCTGTCGAGAACTTGATTGTCGCGAGCCGATAAGAATTTCCCGATAGCAATCGACCGTAATCATTGGGACGTGCCCGGAGATGGGCACAGGTGTGGGCCCTCGGGGCACGTCCTCATTGCGGCAACTCGAGCGACAGGTGTTAGAATTTGGAGCTTCTCGGCCACAGCGCTTCTGAATTATACTTCTGATACAGGCTCTCCAACTCTGCTCCGAAATATTCCAGTATGCTCCGCCGGCAGCAGGCAGCTTTCTGTAACCGCATCTCGCAGACGACGCTGATATGGATTTGAGGAGATGGATGATCACGCGCTTGCGCCCCGGATGAATGGAGGGCTGCCGAGAAGGTGGATTTCCTGACGTCGTACCAGGATAGGCAGCATTCGGATCACGGTGAGATGCCGCCGAGCATTTTCATGCCGGTCGCCGAGATATTCGGTTTGGTCATCCACTTGGGCGAGTGATGGCAATCGTCCTGCCGTTGAATGGACATTTTGCTGGCGCCAAGTGACGGGCGCCGATGATCTCGGGGGACTCGATGGTCGCGATTGGTCATGGAAGAAGCGTCTCGGCCACGGCAGCGATTGAGCAGTGTCGCGCGGCGGTGGGCGATATGGTCCCCCACCTCCTCCTGGTCTTCTGTGGCGGCAAGCACGACGGCACCGAGATCGTGAAGGCACTTCGGGCCGCTTTCGGCGAAGATGTGCCGATCGTGGGCGGTTCGGCTGCCGGCGTCATCTGGCGGGACGGCCTCGGCTATAGCGGGTTGGAGGTGGGGCTCATCGCCTTCGGCGAGGGCGAATTCCTGCCCGAAGTCGTGGTCAACCGGGATTTGCTGCAGGGCGAGTATGCCGCGGGCCTTGCGCTTGGGCAGCAGCTCAGGGAGAGAGCGGCGGAGGACGCAGTCACCCTGCTATTCTACGACAGCGTCGCCAACCAGTCACCGCTCCGTCTTCATCCGGCGAGCGATCTCGTCGCGGGCATACAATCGGGGCTCGCGGGACATCGGATTCGCCTGATCGGCGGCGGAACTTTGACCGACATGAATCTGTCTGACGCCTGGGTGCTCGACGGCAGGAGCGTTGCCAAGCATGCCGCCGTCGCCCTCGTCTTCCCGCCGGAACTGAAGGACGAAACCGTCATCCTGCATGGCTGTCGACCGGTGAGCACTTTCATGGAGATCACGCGCATCGAAGGGGCAGAGGTCTTCGAACTCGACGGCCGCTCCGCATTGGGCGTGATCGAACAGATGCTGGGCGTCACCCTCGGTAACACGTCGTCGCAGGACCTGTCGTTGATCGCAACGCTGGGCGAGAAGCAAGGCGACCCCTACGCTCCCTACGACGAAAACAGCTATGTCAATCGCCTGATCCTGCGGGCCAATCGGACCACAGGCTCGATCACCTTGTTCGAGAAGGACTTCCATCTCGGCACGCGAGTTCAGATCATGTCCCGAGACAACGCGCTCATGCTCGACAGTGTCCGGAGCGGGATCAGCAAGATCAACCACGCACAAAGCGGCGGACAGCCACTTCTGGCGATTTATATCGATTGTGCCGGCCGCGCCAGTGCTCGCAGCGGCGCCGCGGTCGAAGAGGCACGGCTGGTGGCAGACGGCCTCAGCCCGACGATCCCGTTCCTTGGATTCTACTCAGGCGTCGAGATCGCACCCTTCAACGGCTACAGCCGTCCTCTCGACTGGACGGGTCTGTTGACTGTGCTGTCCGCCCGATGATCACCGGTTCGCGGGGAGCCGTCGGCGTTTCGCCCGGTCAATTGGAGCGCGAGCTCGCCTACTATCAGCGGGAATGCAACGATCTCGGCGCCCGCCTGCTGCGATTGCAGGAAGAGCAGAGCCAAGCCTTTCGCGAGGCGAGGCGTAGCCGAACGTTGGCCAAGCTGATCCGCGAGGCCCACCGTCTTGCCGACACCGTGATCGGAGCGGAGGATCTCGGTGACCGGATCTTGGAGATCGTCATCGACAACTCGATGTGCGATCGCGCAGCTCTTCTAGTCGAGGAGGTTCCTGGGAGCCGCGTCTTCCGCGTGACACATGCGATCGGGTTGCGCGAGAAGGCAGCATCGCCGATCACGCTTCCGAGCGTGCCTGAGTTTTTCTTCACCACCGCCCAGAGTCGCATCGAGCCACCGGCATATGAGCTCACCGGCATCCTGCAACTGCCCTATGTGCTCTGGGCGTATGACCGGACGACCGGCCATGCCCTCATGATCGGCAACCGGTCCGAGGCGAATGTGAGCCGCGCTTTCGAGGCCGGCGACCAGGAGCTCATCGAGGGCGGCCTCTCGGTCTTTATCGACGTGCTGGCGCGCAAGCAGGCGGAGCAGGAACTGCGGCGGGCGATGCATGCGGCAGAGCAGGCCGACGAGGCGAAGGCCGCCTTTCTCGCGACGCTCAGCCATGAATTGCGGACTCCACTGAACGCCATCATCGGCCTAGCCGACATTATGTCCTCGAAGCGATCCTCCGCCCTGACTGAGGAACGGTCCGGCACATATGCGGCCGAAATTGCCAGCTCGGGGCGTCACCTTCTCCGCCTCATCAACGATATTCTGGACTATTCGAGCATCGCCCGGGGACATCTGGCCATCCAGCCCGAGTGGATCCGCCTGGAACATGCCGTGGGAGGCGCCATCCGGGCGGCACAAGGGATGGCGGAGGAACGAGGCATTACTCTGTCGGTGTCGCCCATCGATCCCGCCTTCGGGCTTCTCGTCGACTCGGTCCGCTTCCGCCAGATCCTCGACAACCTGATCGGCAACGCGATCAAGTTCACGCCGCCGGACGGCCAGATCGCTGTCGATATCGAGTTCGGAGCGGAAAGCTCGATCCAAATCTCGGTCAGTGACACCGGGATCGGCATGCGATCCGAGGACATCGCGATCGCGATGGAGCCGTTTCGTCAGCTCGATAACGCTCTGACCCGCAAGATCGCGGGCACTGGATTGGGCCTGCCGATCACAAAGGGCCTTGTCGAGGCCCATGGCGGTGCCGTCATGATCGAGAGCGAGCCCGGCCGGGGAACGACCGTCCGCATCGTCTTTCCAGCTTCGCTGGGAAGCCCGGGGCGAGCGGGGAGACCGACGGCAAAGCGCTGAACCGGACTGTCAGCGTGGCCATGTCGGTATGGCGCCCCTGGGGGTCGCAGTTAAGGTCGCGAGGTTCTCGTCGATGGCGCGGAACAGGCCCCAGGTCTCGCCGTAGTTCAACGGAAAGCCCGGGCACCCGGCGTCGACGTCCTTCTGCCGAGCATGGATGTAGTCAGTCCAGAGCTTGGTCGACGGGCGGCGATGATGGAAGTCGTGGCAGGGCGCGTCCCCGACCAAAACGATGATGCGGACCAGCAACTGGACCGTGAGCATGTTCAGCCACCACAGGCTCCAGGCGGCGAAGCCCGATGGCGACCACGCCTGCTCTCTCGGCGGGACGACGCCAGGGAATACGCCCGCGGTCGCCAGACAAATGAACTCCTTGTCCCGGGCAACGATCAACTCCGGTGCGGGAAAGCGGTGCTCGCACAGAATCCGCCCGATCGTCGCCCATTGCAGGAGGACGGTCAGCGGCAGGAACCAGATGAGGAGATAGGCGAGAAAATGGCCGGCGATAGCCGAAACCGCCGCTGGCAGCACCAGGGCAGCCACGGCCACCGCATTGTGTTCCCGGTCGTGTGAACGCATTGCGGCGCCCATTCGGCGGAGCAGGAATCGGAGATGGAATCCGGGCGAAAAGACAACATTGACCAGCACACGCCGCCACAGCTCGCGTTTCGAGAGCTCCGGCTCGAGACGGCACATCCCGAGGACGAAGTCGGCGAACTCATCCTCCTCCGTCAGCAGCTTGCGGGCGCTGTGGTGATACATGTGCTCCTTTCGATAGTGATCGAAATGCTTGAACAGGAAGAGGGCCGAGACCAGCCGTCCAACCAGCCGGTTGCGCTCCCAGGTGCGAAACACGGTGCCATGGCCGCAGTGGTGGAACACCACAACCTGGAAAATCCCGAGGCCGGAAGTGGTGAGCGTCAGAGAGACGAACAGGAGAAGGTCGGCCTGGATCGTCGGAGCCAAGGTCGCGAGCACGCCGGCCGTGAGCCCCGCCACGATCAAAAGACAGCCCTGATGCACGAAGTGTGTCGGGGAACGCACGATCTCCTTCTCGTCCGGCGCCGGCCTGGCGGTCAGCCATGACAGGAAAGGCTGGATGACGGCGGGCAATCGCGCTGCCATCTCCTGGCGAGGATCGCGTCGCACGGTGACCGAGGCTTCCCGCGCACCAGTATCGTCGATTTCGGCAGCAAGGCCAGACATGGAACGCTCCCCTCCGCATCGCCGTGGCAGTGATTTATCATCAGCTTTAGAAGGATCGTAGGTCGGTTCAAAGGATCAAAATTGCCTAAAAAGTAGCCTTATACTCATGGGATTGCGAAGGCCACAGTGCGTCCCGGTATAAATGGGACTTCCCGTGCAGGATGTGACGTATTCTTTGGATTGATCGGCCATCGATCGCCGGAGTGACGGTTATCAAACGGTCAACGATCCTCCCGCCGACCCTGCCTCGGCGCCTATGACGCGGGTGTACCGGTCACCCCTTCGGCTGACCCTACGCGTGATCTGGCGGCCTGTTGTCGGCAAGGGTCAGGCTTCCCTTCGGGTATCCACCAATTGGGTGGATACCCGAAGGGAAGAAGGTGAAGTCGACGGGATCGGCGCGTCGGCGTTGGGTCCGAGAAGAGAAGCGGTTGCTCCTGGAGGGGGCGCGTGCTCCTGGCGCGTGGGCTTCGGAGGTGGCGCGCCGGCGCCGGGTGAATGCAAACCGGCTGTTCACCGAACTGTGCCTGTTCGCCAAGAGCTGGAGACGGGCAGGTTCGTCTGGCCGCCAATCGTGCGGGGGCCGTTGCTGCTGATCCAGCCCGCGACGCAATCCATAGCCTCGGCGCCGGCGAGGTCTCTCTGCCGCGTTGTATCCTGATTTCTCAAGGTGGACCATCGACGCAAGCCACTGCCGCACCGTCAGCAGCTTTGGGTCACTATCGCCAGCGGCGTTGACCAGATATTGGCCGCTGGTTCCCGATAACGCCTCGAAGCAGCGGGACTTGACCGGAGCTAATCGAAGTTACTTGAGCCCCCTCAAGGTCGTCTGGAGGTCGTTGCTTGCCAAATCCGTGATTTCAACGCGATTGCGGCCGCGCGCCTTGGCGAGGTACAGCGCCCGGTCGGCAACCCGCATCAATGCGTCCAGGCTGAGATCACTGGCCAAAGCCACTGCCCCCCCAATGCTAACGGTCAACGGAACGACACTCTCTCCGGTGGGATTGAATTCCCGCTCTGCGAGGTTGCGTCGCACCCGCTCCGCGGTGGCGGCGACCTCGTCGAATCCGGCTCCGATCATGACCACAGCGAACTCCTCGCCACCTAGGCGGGCAACGAGATCGGCCGGCCGAACCTCAAGGCGCAGCCTTTCTCCCAGCAGCTCTAGCGCGGTGTCGCCTGCTTGATGGCCGAACCGGTCGTTGACGATCTTGAAGCTGTCGACGTCGATCATGAGCAAGGCGACATTCGTCGGTTGCTTTCCCCCCAGAACTCCTTCCATGTGACGGATGAAGTAGCGTCGATTATAGAGACCGGTTAACGGGTCGGTCAGTGCCATCTTCAGTGCCCCGTCAAGCGCGCTGCGCAACCGTTCCTGATAGAGCTTGCGCCGGATCTGGTTGCGCGCCCGAACGCGGAACTCGTTCGGGTTGAATGGCCGGGAGATCCAGTCGTTCACGCCGAGATCGAAACCCCGCAGGACCAGGTCCCGATGATCGACCTCGGCGATCAGGAGCAGGGGAATGTCGCGGCTGGCCACATTGGCCCGCAATCGCGACGCCAGGCGGAGCGGCTCGACATTCGGCATCGAGAGATTGATGACGATCAGGCTCAACTCCTGGACCGCACTGATGGCAATGGCCTCCTCCTCGCTGGAGGCCCGCACAGCCAGGATCCCGTCCTCGGCTAGGGCGCTTTCCACGCTCGCGGCGCCGAGATCCCAGTCATCGACGATCAGGGCGCTGGCCCCGCTCACCTCGACTCTGCCGAGCGGTTCGGAGACTAGCCCCAGGGCTCGAGTCGTCTCATGTCGAGTTCGCCATTCATCGAAGAGCTGCTTGAGACGAACTAGGCCTTTGATCCTGGCGAGGAATGTCTCCGTGTCGATAGGTCGGGTGAGGAAATCGTCGGCTCCGCATTCGAGTCCGCGAAGCTTGTCGGCGCTGCCATTGAGCGCGGTAACCATGACGACTGGAATGTGCATGGTGCGCTCGTCCGCTTTCAGACGGCGGCAGGTCTCATATCCATCCAATTCAGGCATCATCACGTCAAGAACAATGACGTCAGGATGCCAGCTTTGTGCAAGCTCGATCGCGCCGGCGCCGCTGTCCGCTGTAATGACGGTATAGTACTGATCCGAAGCGATTACGCTCAAGATGTGGGCGTTTGCCTCAATGTCATCAACAATTAGTACTTGCGCTGTCATGAGTTCAACTCAATTCCACGCTTAAACGATACTTATATCTCTTATGCTCGACGGACACTGGGTTGGTGCGGGTTCGTCACCCGGCTCGCTGACACCCACAAACAATATCATGCTAGATCGGGATCATACATAGGGATGCAGCTATCTCGTGACTGGCCGTACAATTGTCGGTCTCGTACAGGATCGTTAGGTGTGTCTGCGTCGGGTCCGCATATTGTGTTATGCCAAATGAAATTTGCCTGGGCGCTAGGTAATTTTTTCGGAAGCGCATCAATCTCTCGATCGTCGCGCGCGTGTTTATACAGGCCAACAGCCGGTAGGGAGACGCAGTCCGCCTTCTGCATCCCGCTGATGGGGGGCATCGTGGCCCAGGCTCTGCCGGTCGCGACCCCTCGCGTCGCCGCGGGACCTACTGACGCTGGAGGGCCTGTCGGTTTGGGAAGGTTTCGGTCTGGCTGGGCTCGGGATCGCTGTCGCGGCGGTGATGGACGTCCACAACCGTTTGTCCCGCATCAAAGCTGGTCCGCCCGGCCATTCCAAAGATCGCGGACGGATGGCGGTGATCCATCGGGTCATGCACCACCTCCAAGGCTGGTCGATATCGGTCGCTTGCAACAGAAGGAGTACCCCGATCCGCGAAATGGATAAGTCAACAGCCGAATTCCGAGCTTCAGTGATTTTGCTAGTCGAGAGGAATATCGCCATCAACATTTGAAATGGCGACGATAATGGGCCAATCCGCGAATTTCCAGATACTGAATCCGCTCGAACCTCGGACGCGGAACGTCACAATTGGTGGAAGCCGCACCAGCATCCGCCTGGAGCAGCAGTTCTGGCGCGGGCTGGAGGAGATCGTGATGCGAGAGGGCATCTCCGTGAACGCCCTTGTCGGGCGGATCCGCGCTTCCCAGCGAAGTGACGGCAGTCTGTCCAGCGCGGTCCGCGTGTTCATCCAGGCCTACTTTTTCGCATTGGCCCACAAGCGCCGCCCGACAGTCCCTAGGGGCTACGCTTGAAGGCGACCACCTGAGGGATCGCTGCAGGGCATCCGTGGGTCGGGTTCTAAGTCGATCCTCCCGCCATGCGGTTGGTGCTGTCGGCAGAGGAGAAGTGCCGGATCCAGGCGCTCGACCGCACTCAGCCGGACTTGGCGATGGAGCCTGGGCACCGGGACCATGACCAACGACCATATCCGCCACGGCACGACAACGCTGTTCGCCGCCCTCAACATGCTCGATGGCGCCGTGATCGGCCGTAACATGCGGCGCGACCGGTATCAGGGGTTCATCCTCTTCCTCAACGTCGTCGAGGCTGCGGTACGAGCCGGTAAGATCGTCCATGCCATCATGGACAACTATGCCGCTCAAAAAGCACCCCACGGCGCGGCAATGGCTCCAACATCATCCGCGCTGGCCTTCCACTTCGCCCCGACCTCGGCTCCTGGCTTAACGCGGTCGAAGGCTTCTTCGCCGAGTTCGCCAAGAGGTGCCTGAAGCGCGGGGTGTTCCGATCCCCCGCCGATCTCCAGGCCGCCGTCGATCGCTTCATCGCCTAGCACAACGCGCCGAAGCCCTTCCCCTGGCGCGCCGATCCGGACGCCATCATCGCCGCCAGAGACGTGGCGCGGCTGGATCGTGTCCGGCGTGAGAGCCTAGCCTCCGACAGTTGCGGACCCGGACCTGGCCTGGCACGGCGCTCGAAGGGACGTGCCGCGGCAGCGCCGAGATCCATGGGGGCTTCTTTCCGCGGCGGCTCCGAAGGCCGTGCAGGCTTCGCGACAAGCTGTGGTCGCTGACATCGGTGGTCGGAATCTAGCCAGTCATCGGCTGCCGGTCGGAGTGATGCGACAATTAGACCTGAATCATGAATCGAAAAAGATAATAATCCGCTGCAGCTCTTGGCTGAGGAAAAAATATATGCCGCCTCGCTTCGTCAAGATTTTATTCAACATAAGAGCATAAATAGTTATTCGACGAAAATTGCGCTCATTCTTAATTCATTTGCAGAGGGGTTCTGAACTTCGTTTGTTGACGGGCGCCGCTAAGTGATTCGCAAGGAGAATGATCGCAATGATCATCAATGGAACGAACAGTATCGACGATCTATGGGGCTCGATGGGGGCAGATACGATCACCGGCCTGGAAGGCGGCGATCATATCTATGGCCAGGACGGAAACGACAGGATCGATGGTGGCGCCGGTAAGGACTATCTGACGGGCGAGGACGGTAACGATACGATTTTCGGCGGCAGCGAAACCGATCATCTGGTCGGTGCGAAGGGCGATGATTATCTGAACGGCGGCGCCGGTCAGGACTACATCGAAGGCGGCGCCGGCGCCGACGTCATGGATGGCGGCGACACGGGCACTCTGAACTATCTCAGCTACCGCAACTCTCCCGCCGGCGTCGCCATCGACCTGGCCGCCCATACGGCCAACGGCGGCGAAGCGACCGGCGACCGCTTCTCCAACTTCCAGAACATCGACGGCAGCGCCCACAACGACACCCTGACCGGAAACAGCGGTACCAACATGCTGTATGGCGGGGCGGGCAACGACACGCTCAGCAGCGGAGCCGACTACGACTATCTCTACGGCCAGGATGGCAACGACATCATGCGTGGTGGCGCAGGGTCGACCTATATCGGTGACACCTTCGACGGTGGCAACGGCATCGATGCGGTGACCTATACCGACAGCAACGTCGGCGTAACGGTCAACCTCGCGACCGGTAAGGGTTCAGGCGGGGACGCTGCGAACGACGTCTACACCTCGGTGGAAAATGTCGCCGGTTCTGCCGGCCGGGACACCCTCGTCGGCAATGGCGGGGCGAATGTGCTTGACGGCTGGGCCGGCGCCGACGTGCTGACCGGTGGGGGAGGCGCCGACCGGTTCAGCTTCTCGTCGATCCAGCATATGACCTTTAGCGAGCCCGACACGATCCGCGACTTCAGCCGGGCCCAGGGCGACAAGATCGGTCTGTCGGCGATCGACGCCAACACGGGGGTGGCGGGCAACCAGGCCTTCACCTTCATCGGGACGGCCCCCTATAGCCACCACGCGGGGGAATTGCGCTATGCCGATCACGGCGACGGACATCCGGCGATCGCCGGGGACGTGAACGGCGACGGCTTGTCCGACTTCCATATCGAACTGTATGGAACGTCGAATCTGTCAGCCTCGGACTTCGTGCTCTGATCCGGAGGAAACCCACCGCTCAACGGTGGCCGGACGGAGAGGCTTTCCTTCGCTAAAAACGTCATCGGGGGCCGGCTGTCTGCCGGCCCCCGATACCAGAAATAGCGGAGCGATGTCGCACGCTTGAATTCAGATCTCCAAACGATCTGAGCGCCGTCTCAATGGGGCTGTTCACAAGGGGAACGTGCCTCGCCTGGACGGCCGCCCGACTTCGCGATGGCCGCGGATGTCGGCTCGTCGACAGCGGCACTGTCACGGCCGACGGTGTGACGATTGCTGTTTTGTGACCCAGAGAATTGAATGTGAGGCCGGATAAATACCGCTGAAGGCGGGGCGCGCAGCGGCCGAACTCGCGCGGTCCCGCAATACTCGCGGCGCCCGCTCGCATCAGCCATGGCGAGAGGTACCGAAGCCATCGAAGGCTGGGTGCTGGAGTAGCGGGGGAAAGTGGTAGCGCGCTGATCGGCAGATGGGCTCGCCTCCCTCCTAGGATGGGTTGCGGGTGGGCGGCACCGCCGGAAGTGCATCTAGGTCGAAGCAGGCCATGGTGACTAGGATCTCACTCGGGAATTGAAGGGGCTGGGCGTCTCCCGCTGATCAGCCTCGCGGCTCCCCCACATGGGGCCGGGCAGGCAGTCATCCGCACGGAAGCAGTCTGCTCGGTCCTATGCCCAACCGATCCCGCCGGCAGGCCGCAATTCAGGCGGGCAGGGAGGTCAGATGAAGTCTCCGGGCGATCGCCATGCGAGGCTCGGCCGAGGGGCGAGAGGGGCTTACAGCCCGGCCGCCCGCCAGGCGGTCGCGACACTGCTCATCCTGGCCGGGTGCGGCTGTCTCGTCGCGGAAGGGTTCGCAAGCCGCCGGGCCGAAGCTGCTCCTCTCGCCGAGATCATCGGCGGTCCGCGGATGTCCGTCGCGACGGCTTCGCCGTCACGATCCGCGCCCGCGGTCCCGGGTGCCGCCGTTCCGGCTCCGGGGGTGGGAGCGGAATTCCGCCTGCCGGACAAGGCTTCCGCCGAGCTGCGCCGCCTGGCGCGCGACGCCGCCGCCGGACAGGCGGACGCCGAGAACGATCTCGGCACATTCTTCGCCCTCGGCATCGAGGTGCCGCGAAGTTTCGAGCACGCCGCCTATTGGTACCGGCGGGCCGCCGACCAGGGCGTCGCCGGCGCTTCCTACAATCTCGGGGTGCTGCTGGAGCGGGGGCTCGGCGTGCCGCGCGATTCCGAGGCGGCGGTGGCCCGCTTCCGCAGCGCCGCAGCGGCCGGACATGGCGGTGCGCTGAACGCCCTGGGCCTCGCTTACCTCAACGGTTCCGGCATGGTGCGCGATCCGGCGGAGGCACTGGTCTGGTTTCTACGAGCCAGCAAGGCCGGCAATCCACGCGGCGCCTATAACGTGGGCCGACTCTACGAGAGCGGTGAACTCGGGACGTCCGATCCCCGGACCGCCGCCGGCTGGTACGGCGTCGCGGCCGATGCCGGAGACGAGCAGGCAAAAGAGGCGCTGGCGAAGCTGCAGGCGCTCGCCGGCGTCAATGCCTCCCCCGCCCCGCGCATCGGGTTTGTCGGCTTGGTTCTTGGACCGAACCTGCTCGCATTGGGTCGGGCCGGCACGACCGGTGACGACCCGGACCGGATTCTGGACGGCTTGGCCGAACAGCTGGCGGCATCGGCGCCGCGGAGCCATGCCCAGGCCGGAATGGCATCTGGGGTGGGCGTCTCCGGAGCAAAGCCTGCAGCGATGCCGGAACCGCCGGTCACGCCTGCCGGAATCGCCGAGATCCAGCGGTTGCTGAAGCAGATGAATCTCGACGTCGGTCGGATCGACGGCCGGATGGGGCGTAGGACGCGATCCGCCATCGCCTCGTTCCAACGGGGCCACGACCTGCCGGTGACGCGCCGGCCCTCGGCGACGCTGCTGGAGGCTCTTCGCGCCGCCACGCTCGTCGCCCAGAGCGAGTGACTGGATAAGATCCAGCCCGCCGACAGCCTTGACGAGGATCGCTACGCTGATCGATCGCCGATGCCTTCGTCCCAGGAGCCCTCACTCGTCGACCGACGTGCCCCACCAGCGGCCCCGGGTCTTCTGATAGTCCGGCTCCGGATCGTAGACCTTGACCGGCAGGCCCATGTCCTGGGCCGTCAGGGTGCCAACGGCGTTACGCAACTGGTAACCGGCGACCACCTCGTTGCGCCGAGCCTGCACCAGGTTGAGCTGGGCGTTGAGCAGGTTCTGCTGCTCGGTCAGCACGTCGAGGACGGTGCGCGACCCGACCTGGGCTTCCTGCTGCAGGCCTTCCACAGCCAGCTGCTCGGCCTCGACCGCGGCCTGGAACGACTTGATCGCCGCCCGGGCCGTCACCAGCGCCTGCCAGGACTGGACTGCGCCCTGGATCGCCGTGCGGCGCTGTGATTCGATCTGGATCCGCCGCTGGCCATGTGTGTACCGGGCCTGACGCACCAGCGATTCCTGGTTGCCCTGCGAGTACAGCGGGATGGTCAGCTGGGCCACGATCGCCGCGGAATCGACACGCGACTGCGCCCCTCCGCTCGATCGCGGATGGGAGATCGTCGAATACTGCCGCTGGATCCGCGCCTGCACGTCGATCGACGGCAGCAGCGCGCCGAACTGCAGGTCGATGTTGTCGGCCGCGGCGCGCTCGGTGAAAACTGCCGCGACGATGCCCGGATAGTTCGCCTGGGCCTGCTGGATCGCGGCCTGCATCGAGGACGGCAGGCCGGCCGGCACCGTCGGCGTCTTCAGCGTTCCCGGCGGCTGGCCGATGAAGCGCTCGAAGGTTGCGCGGCTGGTGCGAAGGGTGCCTTCGGCCTCGATCCGGCCGGCGACAGCACTGGCCAGGCTGGCCTCGGACTGGCTGAGGTCGGTGCTGGTCACCTCGCCGACATTGAGTCGGTCCTGGGTCGCTTGTAGCTGACGGCGCAGCACCGCCTCGTTGCTGCGCTGCACGTCGAGCGCCGACTGGGCCTGGACCACATCGGCATAGGCGGTGGCGGCGTCCAGCAGCACAGTCTGCTCGGTGGTCTGTACGACCGCGCGGGTTGCCATCACCGTGTTCTCGGCCTGGTTCACCGACGCCTGGGTTCGGCCGCCATTGTAGATGTTCTGGGTGACCGTGATGCCAAGCGTTGCCGGGTTGACCTCGTGCCAGTATCCCTCCCGGCCGCCGGAATCCAGGGGATCACCTCTCTTCCCGCTGGGCTGCAGCTGGGAGATCAGGCCGGTGGCCTGGACGGCATCCGAGGTCGTGTTGGTGAACTGGCTCTCGATGCTGGCATCGGCGGTGATTTGCGGCCGGTAGCCGGATAGGGCCTGGGCGACGCCTTCGTTGACTGCCCTCAGATTGGCGATGTCGGCAGCGAGGTCCGGGTTGGTGGCATAGGCCGATGCCAGCGCCTCAGTCATCGACTGTGCCGAAGCTGAGGCCGTGCCCAACATCAGCGCGGCGGACAGCACCGCGGTGGAGAGTCCGAACCGTCCATATCGTGTCATCAGCAATACACCGCAGTCATGAGGCCATCCTGCCCATGAGGTGTCGATTCCAGGGTGATCACGAGGGAAGCCGAGCAGCTCGTGGACGAGCATCTCCGGGACGAAATGGTTCTCTGATCCCGGGAGGTTCGAGGCTGGACGGCGCCGGCATCCCGGCGCCGTCGTCGTGCCGAGAGGCTACAGAACGAAGTCGCTTGCGCTCAGCGACGGCACAGCCGCTCCGATCTCGAAATCGGCATGCCCGTCCCCGTTGATGTCACCGCTGACAATCCCGCCGGCAAAGCGCAGCTCCCCGGCATGGCCGCTGAAGGCGGCGGCGCCGATGAAGCTGAAGGCCTGATTGCCGGACACGCCGGCGGCGGCATCGATGTAGGACAGATCGATCTTGTCCTGCCCGGCGGTGAAGTCAGTGATCACGTCGCGATTGGCGCCGACCGCGGAATCGCCCGGGGTGATGAAACGGTAGGTGTCCACCGCGTCCCCGCCTGTGAGGATGTCCTTGCCGGCGCCGCCGTCCAGGAGATCCTTCCCAAGGCCGCCGCTGAGGATGTCATCGCCGCCGAGCCCGACCAGGGCATTGTTCCCGTCATTGCCGACGAGGCGGTTGGCGCCGGCATTGCCGATGGCGGTCAGGCCCCACAGCCCGAAGAACTGCACGTTCTCGACGTTCTGCACCGTGCTATCCAGGATCGTCGAGTAGCAGGTCACAACCCAGTCGTTGCCTTCGCCCGCCTTCTCGTTCACCACGTCGCTGCGGTTGTCGATGTAGTAGACATCGTCGCCCACGCCTCCCGTCATGACATCGGCGCCGCTGTTGCCGACGAGCGTATCGTTGCCATCGCCCCCTTTCAGGGCGTCGTTCTCGGCTCCGCCGCGGATGAGGTCGTTGCCGGCACCGCCGTCGAGGCAGTCCGTTCCGGCGCCGCCGTCGATGGTGTCATTGTCGGCGCCGCCGTCGATCTCGTCGATCCCATCGCCGCCGAGGATGATGTCGCGGCCGCCATCGCCGAACAGACGGTCGTCGCCGAGGCTGCCGGAGATCGCGTCGTCGCCCGCGTCGCCGTGGGCCTTGTCATTGCCAGCGCCGCCGTCGATCGTGTCCTTGCCGTCGCCGCCCTCGAGGATGTCCTGGTCGAGGCCACCGCCGAGGACGTCGTTGCCGGCGCCCCCCAGGATCAGGTCATCGCCTTCGTAGCCGCTCAGCAGATCGGTGCCCGCGCCTCCATCCAGCCTATCGTTGCCAGCATCGCCGACGATGATGTCCAGCCCGTCGCCGCCAGTGATGATGTCGTCGCCTAGGCCACCATAGATCGTGTCGTCGTCATTGCCGCCGTCGATCACGTCACGGCCGTCGCCGCCGTCTATGAGATCGTCGCCGTTCTCGCCAAACAGATGATCATCGCCTGCATTGCCGTTGAGCCGGTCCGCATCGTCGCCGCCGCGGAGCCGATCGGTGCCGTCACCGCCGTTCAGGAGGTCGAGCCCCGTGCCACCCCAAAGGACGTCGTCGCCGGCGTCGCCATAGAGGATGTCGTTTCCGCTGTCGCCGTTCAGGCCATCGGCGTCGCCGCCGCCCCAGATGCGGTCATCGCCGGTCCCGCCATTGAGCGTATCCGCGCCCATACCGCCATACAGTAAGTCATTGCCATCGTCGCCATCGATCCGGTCGTCGCCGCTGCCCCCGTCCAGCGTGTCGTTGCCGCCGCCGCCATTCAGGGTATCGGTGTCGTCGCCACCGTATAGCGTGTCCTTGCCGTCGCCACCGTCGAGATTGTCCAGGCCAGCACCACCGGACAGTGTGTCATCGCCTCCGTTGCCGTGGACGAAATCATCGCCATCGTTGCCCGCCAATATGTCGTTTCCGTCGAGACCGGAGACGATGTCGTTTCCGGCCAATGCGTCAATAGTGTCGGATCCGTTCGACCCCGTGATCACGTCGTCGCCTGATGTCGGGAAGGTTGCCATCGTTTCCTCATGGATTGAAATAAGAGCGGCGCATTTGGCTAAGAAAGAAGACCAATGCCGCGGTACTAAAGATCTCAGATCCGAATGGCGGCCTAGCCCTGAGATCAAATCGATTGCAATTTGCTCAAATAATCACGGAATTAGTCCATTTATCAGTTCGGACGTATGATGACATTCAAAAATCGGATAAGGGTCGATCGGAATGGACAGAAAGAAGGCGGAAAATCTAAAAATATGTGCTGCCTCAGGCGTCCGGAGGAGTGCGGGATTGCGAAGGCCATGCATCGAATGGATAGGATCGGCCGAAGACTTCAAGTCGAGATAGACCTTTGCCGGAGGTTCCTCGCCATTGTTCTGTTGTGAGAAGGGATGGCGTCGGGCCTGTCGGGATGTCGGGCCTGTCGGGATATGGCCGGCACCGCCGGTATCAGGGCTGTGATTTTCCGCTGCCTTGATGTGATCTTCGCCTCGGTGTTGATCCGATCAAACAGAAAGCGCCGATCCTGCCGCCAATATATACAAAAGCGGTACTCGTGTTTGACGATTTTCACTCTATCATGAAAAGGTCAGATAGTTATTCGTCGTATGTAGTTGCAGATGGCACCGGGAATATGGTGCTCGCGAGACCGGATCTGAGGATTTCTTAGCAGAAATCGAATGGCAGCGCGGAGCCGGCTGGTTCGGCGCCTCATCTGGACGGATCCAAGGTGAAACATGCTCTCCTGATCTATGGCGCCGTGCTCGCGGTCTTTCCGGCGTCATCCACGATCCTATACCGGCTTTCGACCGAGTCATCGGATCCGCAACAGGCCGAACTGTCGACGCCGCCGCTGCCGCCATTGCCCGGCAGTCATGGCGGCGTTGCCTCGCTGGAGCTCCCGTCGCCTTCGGCTGCGGGCGGGCACGAGACCGGTCAGGACGCGGCGGTGAATGCGGCGAACGAGACCCTCCTGCGGTTCGACGCAATCCGAATCAATTCGAGTGGATACCAGGTGATCGCCGGGAAGGGGCCTGCTGGAGCCCAGATCATCCTGTTCGATGGCGCAGAGGCGATCGGGTCGGTCGATGCCGATCCCAATGGCGACTGGGTCTTTGTCTCGGAGGCGCCGATCGCGCCCGGCGACCATCAGCTTTCGCTCAGTGCGACGCGCGACGGTCGCACGACGACGTCCACCGATATCGCGCTGGTCATCGTCCCTTCACGCGGCGGCACCATCGAAGGCATGGCGGCGGGACCGGGCCAGGGCGACGGCAAGCCGCTCGTCTTCGTGGTTCCGAAGACCGGCGGTGCCTCCACCATCCTGCAGGGTCCGGATGAGGCCGCCGCGGCGCTGCCCGGCCTGTCCATTGATGTCATTGATTATGGCGAAGACGGCGCGGTCATCATCAGCGGTCACGGCGCCGCTGCCGCCCTGGTCCGGCTCTATCTTGACGACGATCCGATCGGCGAAGGCTGGATCGACGCAGCGGGTGCTTTCCGGATCTCGCCGGACCGGCCGATCGCCCCGGGCACTTATCGCCTGCGGGCCGACCAACTGAATGCCGACGGCCGGGTGACCGACCGCACGGAGACGCCGTTCCGGCGCGCAGCCCCCGCCGACCTCGTCCTGGCCCGGGGCAAGGTCGTCGTCCAGCCGGGCAACAGCCTATGGCGGATCGCGCACAGCGCGTATGGACGGGGCACCCACTACACCATCATCTACATGGCCAACCGCGTCCAGATCCGCGATCCGGACCTGATCTATCCGGGCCAGATCCTCACCGTTCCCACATCCCAGACGTCAGCGGCAACCGGCAGCAGATCGTGAACGGCCTCCGCCACCGCGATGAATCGCGGGGGTCGCAGTCACGGGACGTGGCATCCCGCGCCGATAGGTGATGAAGATCCTGGCCCTGATCCTTGCCGCCCTGGTGGTCGCAGTCGCGCTCGAATCCCAGCTTCCACAGCGCGTCATGGCGCGGTTCCTGCCCGATGCCGCCTTCATCCAGCCCCGGCACCGTGTGGATCCGTTGCCCGTGGAGCTGTCGCGGCTGTACCCCACGATCCATGCCGACATCGTGATGCTGGGCGACAGCATCACCGCCGCGCCGCAGTGGAGCGAACTGCTGCCCGGCCGCGATGTCGTCAACCGGGGAGCATCCGGCGACACGGTGGGCGAGATCCTGGGGCGGATCAATACCGTCAACAGGCTGCGGCCGCGTCTCGTCTTCGTGCTGGCCGGGACCAATGACCTCGGATACGGCACGCCGCCGGCCGCGCTGCTGCAGCCCTTCCGGACTCTGATCGATGAGCTGCGGAAGACGGGGGCAGGGGTCGTCGTCCAGTCCGTCCTCTACGTCACGGATGACCACGCCTGGCCCGACGTCCGGCGCCATTGGGACTTTCGCCGCAACGATCAGATCCGCGTCCTGAACGAGGGCTTGAGGGCGCTCGCCACCGAGACCGGCAGCGACTATCTCGATCTCAATGCCGGGCTCGCCCCGAACGGGGCGCTGCCGGCCGAGCTGACCACGGACGGCCTGCATCTCAGCGCCGCGGCCTATATCCGTTGGGCGGCGATGGTGGAGGCTTATCTGCGATCCGCCCGGGCTGGTGTAAAGGCCACCGGCGGCTGAGGCTCGGGACGCGCGGGGCGGTGCCGCTCCTGCCTCCATCCGCTGAGCTACTCATCCGTTTGGCCGTCGACCTGCGGTGGCATCGACCGGATGGGGGAGGACGTCCTCACAACCGACCGGTTCCCCATCTGTCTGTCGGGGGAGGGCGCTCCATCCGGCGGTGGCGAACACGAACGATTGCCGCGAAGTGCCCTCCGATCGGACCTCTCGGAATGGGGTCACCCGATGACATAGCCTCTAACTCAGGCCGTCTGGCCGGCAACAGGCCTGTCCGTCGCCGTCAAGCTGAGGGAGCATCGGATGCGAGTTCTGGTTACGGGGCACCGGGGGTATATCGGCACGGTGATGATCCCGATGCTGCTGCAAGCGGGTCACAGCGTGACCGGATGCGACAGCGATCTCTATGAGCGGTGCACCTACGAGGCCGGGGGCGACATCGCGGACGTCCCGAACATCCGCAAGGACATCCGGGACATCGTGCCGCGCGACCTGGAGGGCTTCGAGGCCGTGATCCACTTGGCCGCCCTCTCGAACGATCCGCTGGGCGACCTCAATCCCGACATCACCTACAGCATCAACCACCTCGGCAGCGTGCATGTTGCCCAGGCTGCGAAGGCGGCGGGCGTCGGCCGCTTCCTGTTCGCCTCGTCGTGCAGCAACTATGGCCTGGCCGGCGACGAAATGGTGGACGAAAACGCGGCGCTCAATCCGGTGACGGCCTATGGGCGGTCGAAGGTGTGGGCGGAGCGTGACATCTCCCACCTGGCCGACGACAGCTTCTGTCCGGTCTATTTCCGCCCGGCCACGGCTTATGGGCTGTCGCCTCGCATGCGCTTCGACATCGTCCTCAACAATCTGGTCGCCTGGGCGGTGACCAAGGGGCTGATCTATCTCAAGTCCGACGGCTCGCCTTGGCGGCCGATCGTCCACATCCAGGACATCTCGCGCGCCTTCCTGGCAGGTCTGCGCGCGCCGGCGGAGGCGGTGTTCAACCAAGCGTTCAATGTCGGCCGCACCGAACACAACTACCGCATCCGGGAGATCGCCGAGATCGTGGCGGAGGTCGTCCCCGGCTGCCGTCTGGAGATCGCGGCGGACGCCGGACCCGACAAGCGGTCCTACCGGGTGAGTTTCGAGAAGATCGCCCGTGTCCTGCCGGAGTTCCAGCCGCAATGGGACGTGCACCGGGGGGCCGAGCAGCTCTATGCCGCCTATCGGTGCTCGCGCCTGACGCTGGAGGAGTTCGAGGGTCCCCGCTACCAGCGGATCAGCCATATCCGCAAGCTGATGGCGGATGGGGTCATCGGTGACGATCTCCGCCGCGCCGGCCGGACGGCCGCACACGGGTCGTCCGCTTGCGCCGCCGAGTGACGCGGCCGAGCGGGGCGGAAACCGCCTCGCTCCCTTTGGGAAGGGCTGAGGCATTGGGTTTCGAATGGATGGATGATTTTGGATGCTAATATTTTGCATCAAAAATACAAAAGAGATTGCTCAATGATTTGACCAGAAGATCAATAAAATATCGCAATGAAGGATGTATCGACTGCAGCTTCAGCCCTCAATGGGTGAAGGCGAGGGATTGCTATGATCACGAGCAGGTGCCGGGTCTCGATCGGCCTCCCGGTCTACAATGGCGAGAACTACCTGACCGAAGCTGTCGACTCGGTCCTGGTTCAGACCTTTGCGGATTTCGAACTGATCATCTGCGACAACGGGTCGACGGACCGGACCGAGGAGATCTGCCGCGGTTATGCCGCTGCGGATCCGCGGGTCCGATACCACCGCAATCCCCAGAACCTGGGGGCGAGCGCCAATTTCGGCCGCACCTTCGAACTGGCCAGGGGAGAGTACTTCCGATGGCTCGCTCATGACGACCTGCTGGCTCCGGAATGCCTCGAGCGCTGCGTCGCGGCGCTGGACCAGCAGCCGGACGCGGTCCTGGCCCAACCCTTGGTCGGCCTCATCGACGCGAAGGGGACGGTCAAGCTCATCAGCGATGACGGCCTCCAACCGGCCGCGTCGCCGCGCGTGTCTGAGCGCTTCGCGGCTCTGGTCCGCCATCCTCGCTATTGCTGGGAGGTCTTCGCGCTCGTCCGGCGGGACATCATGGCCAAGACCGGCCTGCTGGCTCCGTTCTCCTGCTCGGATGTCGTCCTCTGCATCGAGCTGGGCTTGCTGGGCCGCTTCGCCCTGGTGCCCGAGCCGCTGTTCCTGAATCGGGACCATCCTGATCGCTTCAGCCACGCCGTCCTGATCGACCGGGCCGCATCCTGGCGGTGGTGGAACAACAATGACCGCGCCCGCCTGCTGGATCTCTGCCCCACCTGGCAGGTTCAGTTGCACTCCCTGCGGGCGATCCGCAAGCATGTCACCAGCCGGACGGAGCGCCGGGGGCTGTATCTCGGGCTGCTGCGCCATGTTCTCACCCGGCACACGCTGTCTCGGCTAGTGATCGAGCCGCTTACCGCGGCAGACCCCCGAATCCAGACCCTGGGGCGACGGGTCAAGGGCTGGCTGCGGGGCCGAAAGACGCCCGAATTCGGCCCGCCGGGGATCCGGCCCGGCTCCGAAGTCCCGAAATGAAGGACGGCATCCGTGTCGGCGGAGAGGGCTCCCGGCTTGAAGGAACCGGTCATGACCGTTGAGATCGCTTGTCCTGCCTGCGGCGGCGAGGTCGGCGCTTCATTCTACGACCTGCCCGCGATTCCCACCAACAGCTGCCTGCTGATCAACGATCGGAAGGCGGCGCTGGCCTTTCCGGTCGCCCCGCTGCGGCTGTGCCTCTGCCCGGGCTGCGGTTTCATCTTCAACGCCGCCTGGGAAGAGTCGCGGACGGTTTATTCGGAGGCCTATGAAGAGACCCAGGGCTTCTCCCCGACCTTCAACGCCTTTCATGAGCGTCTCGCCCGCCACCTGATCGACCGGCATGGCCTGCACGGCAAGCGCGTGATCGAGATTGGCTGCGGCAAGGGCGAGTTTCTCGCGCTGCTGTGCCGGCTCGGGGACAATGAAGGGGTGGGCTACGACCCCACCTTCGTGCCGGGCCGCCTCGACGACGCCGCGGCCGGGCGCGTCCGGTTTCTCCGCGAGCTCTTCGACGAGACGACCGGGCCCATCGCCTGCGATTTCCTGTGCTGCAAGATGACGCTCGAGCACATCCCGGATGTCGGCCGCTTCGTTGGCATGGTCCGCCGCGCCCTCGACGGGCAGGAGGGCACCCGCGTCTTTTTCCAGGTGCCCAATGCCAAACTGGTCCTGCAGGACGAGGCGTTCTGGGACGTCTACTACGAGCACTGCTCCTACTTCACGGCGCACAGCCTGTCGGGCCTCTTCCAACGCTGCGGCTTCGCTGTGGATCGCGTCTGGACCGACTATGACGACCAGTACCTGATGATCGAGGCCCGGCCGGCGAACGCACCGGTGTCGGTCCCGGCCGACCACGCGGCGGTGACGGAGACCCGACAATGGGCCGATGCATTCAGGCAGGGCGTCGGGGCCACGATCGCAGCCTGGCGCGAGCAGCTGATGGAGGCCGCTGCGTCGGGCCGGCGGACGGTGCTCTGGGGGTCGGGCTCGAAGGCCGTCGCCTTCCTGACCACCGTAGGCCTCGACGGCGAGGTGGCTTCGGTCGTGGACATCAACCCATTCCGCCATGGCCGTTACCTGCCGGCCACGGGCCACGAGATCATATCGCCCGACGAGCTGTCTACGACGCCGCCCGACCTGGTGGTGGTGATGAACTCCGTCTACCGCGACGAGATCCGGAAGATGCTGCAAGCCCAGGGGTGCGTCCCCGAGCTCCGGTGCCTCTAGCCATGCCCGACCACCCGTTCGACGGTGGCCAGCGCGCTGCCGGACCATCCACCCTCTCGTCCCGTGCCGCCGGGACATTGCCGTCGTCACCCGGAGAACGCCCGTGATCGGCCGGAAGATCGCCTTCGCCGTATCGGCCTCGTGGCTCAGCCAGGTGATCCGGATCGGGCTCAACCTGCTGATCCTGCCGATCATGTTCCATGCGATGAACCCCGAGGAGCTCGGGCTATGGCTGGTTCTCGGCCAGAGCACGATCTTCCTCAGCATCCTCATGGAGGCCGGCCTCACCCCCACCATCACCCGGCGGATCGCCTTCGTGGCGGGTCGGAGCCTGTCCGGACCCGACCGGCCCCTGGATGAGAAGTCGCGGCGCGATCTTTCGGATATGCTGGCATCCGGGCGCATCGCTTACCGCTTCGTGTCGATCGGCGTCTTCGCCGTCACCTTCGGGCTGGGCAGCCTGTATCTCTGGAATCTGGAGCTGCGGCAGGTCTCGCCGACCACGGCATGGATCGCCTGGATCCTGCTGTGCCTCGGCTACGCAACCATGGCCTGGTCCGGCCTGTGGACGGCGCTGGCCACCGGCCTGGGCTACGTCGCCGCCGGCACCATCGCCTCCACCGCGGTCGGGATCGCTACCCTGCTGGCGCAGATGGTGGTGGTGCTGGCCGGCGGCGGCCTGCTCTGGCTCGCGATCGTCTCGGCGCTCGGCGGCGTCGTCGTCCGCCTCTCGCTGCGCCTCTATGTCCAGCGCCGGCAGCCGCACCTGTTCTCGGTGCCCGGCCGCTGGGATGGGGCGCTGATGCGCGGCATGATGGCGCCGGCGATCCGGTCATGGCTCACGGCCGTCGGCTTCGCCGTGCTGTTCAAGACGGACCAGTACTTCATCGCGCTCTATGTCGACACGGCGCAGGTGCCGGCCTACTACGCCATCTACACGCTGCTGCACAACCTCGCGATCCTGGCCCTGGCCCTGGGCCAGACGTCCAGCGTCTATGTCAGCCAACTCTGGCATAGCGGCACGATGGAGGAGATCCACGAGATCGTTCTGCGCAGCCTCCGGATCACGCTGATCCTGATGGTCTCCGGCGTGGCGACGCTTCTAGTCGTGGGTCAGGATCTCATCGGCGTGTGGGTCGGCCCCGACCATTTCGCGGGCTTTCCGGTGCTGACCGCCCTGGGCGTCATGTTCGTGCTGTGCGTTCAGCAGAACGCGATCCTCACCTTCGCCCGAGCGACCGAGAACGAGATCTACGCCGTTCCCTTTCTACTCGCAGGCGGGCTGGCCCTCTTCCTGTCCTGGAAGCTGGTGCCGCATCTGGGGCTGCTTGGCGCCGCGCTGGCGACGCTGCTCGCCCAACTGCTGACGACCAACTGGATTGTACTGCGCGACGGCTTGCGGCGGCTGCGGGTATCGATCGCCACCTATGGCCGGACCTGCCTGCTGCCGCTGCTACCGGTCTCGCTGGTAACCTATTTCGCCACGATGACGGTGGCGGGCGGATCGCTGCTGCCGAGCGCTCTCGACCGACTGCTGGCCGGTGCTGCCGTCGGGGTATCCGTGTGCCTGGCCAGCCTTTGGCTGTTCGGCCTAAGCCCCGGCAACAGGTCACAGATCGCCGGCGTGCTGCGCGCCGCCCTGCGTCGGCGCCGGCATGCGGGCCGGAGCCAGGCGGAGCCGCCGCCGATCCCTCCCGGATGAGCCGGTCCCAGGTGCTTCTCCGTCGTACCCATTTGGTGGTAGCCGCCCGATCGAATGCATCACTTGAGCCGGTCGGTGGTGCGGCGAATAATCATGGACAGATATCCAAATCGATGACCGAAAACTCACTCTTGATGACGTGATTATTCGGTTTTCTTTTGCTGATATTGCCGTGGAGCAATGGTTTCGGTCCTTTTCCCGTGCGCGCGAAGAAAAATGGAGAGTTTCTGAAGTCTGTGGATCAGGGCGGACCTAAATTCACGATTCTCGTATTGGCGGTCTCTCGATATTGGGACGGGTGCAGATGGTATCCATGGAGATTGGGATGAATGTTCAGCTGGTCGACGCATCACGTGGTGCCATCGATGGGACATCCGACGCGCGGAAGGATCACGCTTCCCGGTGCCGCCTCTGCGGCAGCCTGCTCGAGCATGTGTTCGTCGACCTCAGATCCTCCCCGCTCTGCCAGACCGTCATCGCCCCCGAGCAGCTCGACGAGATGGAGCCGCATTTTCCACTCAACGTGCTGGTGTGCGGCGACTGTTTCCTGGTCCAGCTGAGGGAATATGTGAGCCCGGAGAACATCTTTCGCGAATACGCCTATTTCTCGTCCTATTCGACCAGCTGGGTCGAGCATGCCCGGGCCTATTGCGGCATGATCCAGCAGCGGCTCGGGCTTGGGCCGGACAGTCTCGCCGTCGAGATCGCCAGCAATGATGGCTATCTGTTGCAGCATTTCCGGCCGATCGGCGTCCCCGTGCTCGGGGTGGAGCCTGCGGCCAATGTTGCCAAGGTGGCGATCGAGAAGGGCATCCCCACCTGCGTCGATTTCTTCGGCCATGAGTTAGCCGGCACCCTCGTCGCGGCAGGCAAGCAGGCCGATCTCATCATCGGCAACAACGTGCTGGCCCAGGTCCCGGACCTCAACGACTTCGTTTCCGGGCTGGCCCGGCTGCTGAAGCCGGAAGGAGTGATCACGCTGGAATTCCCGCATCTCGAACGGCTGATGGCGGAGAACCAGTTCGACACGATCTATCACGAGCACTTCTCGTACTTCTCGCTGACCACGATCGAGCGGATGGCGGCCCGCCACCGGCTTCGGCTGATCGATGTGGAGGAGCTTCCGACCCATGGCGGCTCCCTGCGCGTGTACTTGGCTCACGCCGGCTCGGTCCGGCCAACCGCCCAGAGCGTCCCGGACCTGCTGGCCCGCGAGCAGCGCCTGGGCTTCCGCGATGTCGCGACCTACGCCTCCTTCGCCGAGCAGGTCCGCCAGACGAAGCGGCGGCTGCTGTCCTTCCTGATCGAGGCGAAAGCCGCCGGCAAGACCATCTGCGGCTACGGGGCGCCGGGCAAGGGCAACACCCTGCTGAACTACTGCGGCATCGGCACCGACTTCCTCGATTTCACGGTCGACCGCAACCCGTACAAGCAGGGCCACTACACCCCGGGCATGCGCATCCCGATCCATCCGGTGGAGGTGATCGACACGGCCAGGCCCGACTATATCCTGATCCTGCCCTGGAACCTGAAGACCGAGATCGTCCAGCAGATGCGCCATGTCGCCGAATGGGGCGGGAAGTTCATCGTCCCGATCCCCGAGGTGGCAGTCATCGATCCGAAGGAATTGCGCTCATGAAAGTCGTGCTCTTCTGCGGTGGCCTGGGCACCCGCATCCGGGAATATTCCGAGAACATCCCGAAACCGATGATTCCGATCGGGCATCAGCCGATCCTGTGGCACGTGATGCAGTATTACCGGCAATACGGGCATGCCGACTTTGTCCTCTGCCTGGGCTACAAGGCCAACATCATCAAGGACTTCTTCCTGAACTACCGACCGCAGAATTTCGCCGACTGCGTTATTTCGGGATTTGGCGCCAATGTCGAGCTATTGAGCGAGCCTGACAAGGACTGGCGCGTCACCCTGATCGACACGGGGATCTGGCGCAATATCGGTGAGCGGCTATGGGCTGTGCGAGACCAGGTGCGGGACGAGGAGATCTTCCTGGCAAACTACAGCGATGGCCTGACCAACTGTGATCTCGACGAGATGGTCGACCGTTTTAAGAAAAGCGGCAAGATCGCCTGCTTCATGGCCGTGCGGCCGCCGCTGACCTATCACCTGGCCGATATCGACAAGGACGGCGAGGTGCATGGCATCCGCAGCTCCGACTGCTCCGACATCTGGATCAACGGTGGCTACTTCCTGTTCCGCCGCGAGATCTTCGACTACATGCGCGAAGGCGAGGAGCTGGTCCTGGAGCCGTTCCGGAGGCTGATCGAGGCGAACCAGCTCATGGCCTACAAGCATGAGGGGTTCTGGCGTTCGATGGACACGCTGAAGGACCGTCAGGCGCTCGAGGATCTGGTCGAGCAGGGCAAGATGCCCTGGCGCGGGCTGCATCCCGCCAAGGAGACAGCCAAGACGCTGGTGCTGGCCTGATGCGGCCACTGGGTCTCGCTCGGCCGGGCGAAAGCCTGTCCGTTCTGTGCCTCGGCGCGCATTCGGACGATATCGAGATCGGGGCAGGGGGGATGCTCCTGTCCTGGATCGCGTCCGGGGTGCGGCTGCATGTCCACTGGTGCGTGCTCAGCGCCGCCGGTCCGCGCGCGGGGGAAGCGGAGGCCTCGGCCGCCGCCTTCCTTGGCGGCGCAGCCAGTACAGTCGTCGAGCTCGCTGAATTCAAGGACAGCTTCTTTCCGTACCAGGGCAGCGAGATCAAGGCCTGGTTCTCAGGGCTGAAGGGCCGCAGCAGCCCGGATATCGTCCTGACCCATCGCCGGGACGACGCGCACCAGGATCATCAGGAGACGTGTCGGCTGACCTGGAACACGTTCCGCGACCACCTCATCCTCGAATATGAGATCCCGAAATGGGACGGCGACCTCGGTCAGCCGAACCTCTACATGCCCCTCTCCCCCGAGATCCTGGAGCGCAAGATCGAGCTTCTTCTCGCGCATTTCGGCACGCAGCGGTCCAAGGACTGGTTCGACGCCGAGACCTTCCGGGGCCTCGCCCGCCTGCGCGGCATGGAAAGCCGCGCGCCCGGGCGCTATGCCGAAGGCTTCGTCCAGCGCAAGGGGCTGCTCGGTTGACATCCCGGATCAGGCGGGTGCGCCGCGTCCTTGTGGCGCTCATGCTGGCCGCGCTCGTCAGCGGCGGCGCCGTGGCCGCGGCCTTCAAGGCCTCGGAGCCGTTGCTCGTGGTCCGAACTGCGGTCGAGCCGGCCGACGTCATCGTCGTGCTCGGCGGCGACGGGCCGGCCCGGGCGTGGCAGGCAGCCGGCCTCTACCGGCAAGGGGTGGCGCCGAAGGTCCTGGTCACCGGCTTCGGTGATTGCCAGGACATCCGGCGTTACATGATGGACGAGGGCGTGCCGGGCGAGGCGATCCAGACGGAATGCACATCGCGCAGCACCTGGGAGAACGCGGTGTTCTCGGCGCCGCTGCTGGCGACGATGGGCGCGCGGCGCGCGATCCTGGTCACCAGCTGGTTCCACACCCGCCGGGCACTGGCCTGCTTTCGGCAAGTCGTGCCGCAGGTGGAATGGATGTCGGTGCCGGTCGAGCGCGGCGAATCCTACCGCAAGATGCTCAGCAACCACCACGGGCTCTCGGTTCTGGCCGAATACGTCAAGATCGGCTGGTACGCTGCCCGGTACGGCGTGGCGGCGTTCTGAAGAAGCGCCGCCAGGCCCGGATCATCGACGGGTCACCGCCTCGACCTCGAAGCCCTTGAAGGTGTTGCCGGTGTCGATCACGGTTGCCGTGCTCGGCCAGATCCGGCCGCGCGACCCCGTATAGGGGGCCGACCCCCGGGTGAAGTCGTTATCGCGAAAGACCATTCCGGCGATCGGCGTCGGCTGGTCGGGGGCGATGTCCTTCGCCTGCGGATCGGTCTCCACCATCACGCCGCCATAGATGTTGGCGAAGCGGTTGCGTTCGAACACCTCCATGGCATAGGCGCCCGCCTCATAGCCCTGCCAGGTCACGACATTGACGCCGGCATGGGCCAGCCGGCCGCCGTAGTTGTTCCGGAAGATGTTGCCGAGATGGCCGACCGCGCCCTCCTTCTCCGTCTTCAGGTACTTGGTGTAGGCGACGAGGCCGTCATAGGAATCATCGATCTCGTTGTTCACCACCAGGTTGAAGAAGACAGGATTCAGCGCCCCGTGGCCGAGGGCCCAGAGCTCGACGCCGCCGCGCATGCGGGTCATGACGTTGCCGTCGACCACGATCTCCGCCGAGTTGCCGTAGAACTGGACCCCGCAAGAGGCCGTGTTCTCGGTGCGATAGAAGGGCTTGCCGTCCAGCCTGTTGCGATAGACGACGGCGCGCACGGCGGCATTGGCCACCACCAACGTGCTGCCGGCATCCGGGACCAGCATCCAGGGCCGGTCGACGCGCAGCACCCGCCCCGGTTTGTCATAGCCGATGATGCGCCGGACCTGGCCGGTGCCCCGGCCTGCCACGACCATCACATCGTTGCCCGCCTCGATGCCGTCCGCCTGGGTGGCGATACCGTCGGGTGCTGCGGTCGCCGTGTCGGGATCGGCGCCGTTCGGCGCCAGCGTCACCGTGTCGGGCCCCGCCGAGAGAACGGAGCCGAACCCCGCCGTGCCGAACTGCTCGAACAGGATCTGCTCGCCGGTGTTCGGGTCGAAGTCCGTCCATTCGGGCGTGGGTGGGGCCATGTTCGTGGTGGTGTTCTCCGCGATGAAGATGTCCCGGGTCCCGCGATTGTGGCCTTGGGAGACGAAAAAGCGGCCCTCGGCGGTCCCCTCCGGACGCGAGGAATCCAGGTCCTCGGCATGGTTGCCGGTGATCGAGATCTCTTGCCCGCCGCGGGCCAGGATGGCGGCTCGCGCCCGGTAGGTGAGGCGGAACCGGCTGTTCTCGATGAACACCTGCTGCGCCGTCCCCACGGTGCCGCGGCTGCCGACGAAGTCGGACTCCGCCACGCGCACATCCTGCGACCCGTCGATGTTGAAGTAGCCGGAGGATGCGGCGCGGATGCCGACGCGGTCGAGCCGCAGATGGTCCACGAAACGGAGATAGACCGCCGCGAAGTCGGGGTCGCCGTGACGCTCGGGCAGCTCCAGGTCGAGATCGGAGATCGCGACGTTGTTGCCGGCCTTGTCTCCTTCGGCATAGAGCAGTGCATCCGTTCCCGGATCCGGTGTCGTGTCGGACGGAACCGGAACGGCGCGGATGATGGACCGGCCGCGCCCGTCGCCGACCCAGGCGACGCCGTTCGGCGGCACAAGGCTGCGTCCGATCATGTAGACGCCCGCCGGGAACCGGACCGTCGCAGGCGCCTGGGTGCGTGCCAGGTCCAGGGTGGCCTGGATGCTCGCGGCGTCATCCGTCAGCCCATCACCTTTTGCCCCATGAGCCCGCACGTCAAAGATTTGGGCCGCTTGGCCCGCCCAGGGCGAAGGCGCGAGGGAAAGGGCGATGGGGCCGCTCCAACCGAACCGCCCGCCATGGCCATTGTGCGCCCAGAGCTCGTAGTTGCCGTCCGGCAGGTCCGGCGGCAGCGCGAAATCGATCCGGTACGGGCTGATGGCCGTGACCTGGAGCCAGCGGCCGGCGGACCGGCCGGGCGGCTTCAGATAGATCGAACCCTCGGCCGTTCCATTGCCGTGGCTGAGATTCCGGCCGTACAGCGATGCGGTCCCGCCCGGCTGCGCCGGCTGCGGGCCTGCCCACCACGCCTCGGTCCGGTTGAGAGCGATCGGCGCGCCGACACCTTTCGCGTTCGTGGGCCAGACGAGATACATCGACCACGGAGGTAGGTCGTCCGGCAGCAGGAAGGTGGCGGCCAGCCCATTGGCCGCCGTCGGCGGGATGCCTGCGGTCAGGGACGGACCGACCCCGTCGGCCTGCGAGAACACGCGGATCCCGGCAGTGGCCAGAAATCCGGCCCCGCTCAGCACCATCGTCTCGTCCGGCCCTGCTGTCTTCGAGGCCTCGGCGATGGCGGGCGCATCCGGCGACTGGGCGAGCCGCGGCGGCTCGAAGGCATCGAACCCGGTGGGCAGGGCAGGTTCCGGATCGGGGATCGGGAAGCCGAAATCCGCCGGCAAGGCGGCGGGGGTCTGACTCTCTGCGGGAGCGAAGCCGGCGCCGGCCCATGCGACAGCCAGCAGGGTCGCCAGGAGCCAGAGCTCGATCAGATGAAGCCATGCGCTGGTGGTCCGGCGGGCCAGCACACCGCCGGCGGATCTCGTCAAGCTTGTCCGCATCGTCATCAGCCTTTCGAGCCGGCTCGTTTCGATTGGTCGGGGGACGACGCATCGCTTCCGCCCTGGCTATCCATGGTAGCCACCCCGTCGACCTCGACCAGTTGTCCTTTGAACGGGACAACCTCCTGCGGAAGACGAAGCTTCGCGGCGGGCGGGGCGCGGCGATGGGGCGAACTCGCCCTACTGGTCGAGGGGCGTCGTCGGACCCTGCGTCCAAAGACTATCTCCGAAGCAGCCGAATTGGCCTTCCGGATAGAGCGCCCCCCACTTTGTCCAGATCGAACAGGGCACCGGCCGCTGCGTAGAGTCGGCGAGGGCGATCTCGGGGGTTGCCGCTTCATCCGGCCTTTGTGCGTCGCTCAGGCGAACAGCGCGATTTCATTTCATGGAGAGGGCGCGATGCCGATTCTAGCCGCCCATTTGTTGAACGGGTTTCTTCTCGCGGTGGTTCTGGTCGTCTGGATGCAGCGGATCGCTCCGAGGCTGGGGCTGGTCGACCGTCCGACCGCACGCAAGGCGCATGAGGGCGTGATCCCGGTCTGCGGCGGCTTGGCGATGTTCGCCGCCTATGTCATCGGGACTTGCGTGCTGGCCCCCCCGCTCCGGGCCCCCTGGTCCTTCATCGGTGCGCTCGCGATCCTTGTCGCCGTCGGCGCCCTCGACGACCGTCTGAACCTGCGCCCGCTCTTGCGGCTGATCGCTCAGTCGATGGCGGCGATCGCCATGGTCGCCCTTGGCGGGCACATGATCGGCAATTTCGGCAGCGCCTTCCTGGACGCCCAGACCGTCGACGCCGACCCGATCCTCTCGGCGCTCGTCTCCTGCGTAACCGTCCTGTTCGTGGTCGGGCTGACCAATGCCTTCAACATGATCGACGGGCTGGACGGGCTCGCCGGCGGAGCCGCCGCTTCGGCGCTGTTCTGGCTGGCGCTGATGGCCTCCTTCCTCGGGCGCGGCGAGCAGATCACGCAGCTGTTCCTGCTATTGGCCGTGGTCCTGGGCTTCCTGGCGTTCAACATGCGGCATCGCTGGCGGCCGCGCGCGCTGGTGTTCATGGGCGATGCCGGGAGCACGATGCTGGGCGCGGCGATTGCTTATTTCATCATAGATCTGTCCTCGGGGGCACAGCCGACGGTGCCGTTCCCCGTGCTGCTCTGGGTCTGCGTCATTCCCATGGTTGACACGCTCAGCCTGATGATCCGCAGGCTGCATACGGGCCGCAGCCCATTCTCGCCGGATCGCTGGCACCTGCACCATTTGATCCTCGAGCGGGGCCTCACACACGCCGCCACGACCGGAGTAATCGTCGGCCTGTCCATATTGTTCGGCGCGATCGCCTATGTCGGCACAGTCTTCGCGGTCTCCGACCAGCTGCTCACCGTCGGCCTGCTGTTGCCCGTTGCCATCCATTCTCTCTTCGTCTGGACGTCGGTTCGGCGGGCGCGCCTGCTCCGGCCGACTGCCCCCACGCAGGAACGCCTCGGATGAAGCTCGCCTATTTCGGCTTCCCTCATATCGGCGGCACCTATTCCGTGTTCCGCCATCTTCGTGCCGGCCTCGCCGGCGCCGGGATCGAGCTGCGCTGGCTGGGCTGCGGCCCGAAGGCCCATGCGGCGGCGGACAATCCCATGTTCCGCGCGGAAATGGATTTCGGCCGCACGGTCGGGCGCCCTGATGACGGCGACTATGCGCGCACGCAGGCGATGGTGACCGCGATCGAGACGGAGTTCGACGGCGTGTTCGTCAACGTCCTGGCCGATCGCGTGCAGACCAACGCCGTTCGCTATCTGGATCCGCGGATCCTGCGAATCATGGTCGTCCACAACATCACTCCGGGAACCTATGCCGCCGCCCGCGCGATCCGCGACCATGTCCACGCGACGATCGGGGTCTCGGCGAGGATCCAGGCCGATCTCGTACGGCGATACGGCTTTCATCGCGACTGGACCGTCACGATCCCGAACGGGATCGATCTCGCCGGGAGCGTGGCGCCGCGGCCCGCGCGATCGCAAAGGGGCCTGCGTCTCGTTTATCTCGGGCGGGTTGAGGACCAGGCCAAGGGCGTGTTCTGGCTGCCGCGGATCTGCCGCGACCTCCCGCCCTCCGTCACTCTGACGGTGGCCGGCGACGGGCCCGATCTTGCCCGGTTGAAGTCGCGCTGCGCGCGTCTCGGGGGCCGAGTCCGGTTTCGGGGTGCCGTGCCGCCCAACCTTGTCGGGGCACTCCTGGCGGAGCATGACGTGCTGCTGATGCCATCGCGCTATGAAGGCTTTCCGGTGACCCTGGTCGAGGCCATGGGCGCAGGCTGCGTGCCGGTCGCGTCCCATCTGCAGGGCGTCACCGACATGGCTGTCGAGGACGGCGTCAACGGCTTCCTCTTCCCCGTTGGCGACACACGGGCTGCGGTGCAGGCGATCACCCGGCTCGCCGAGGACAGGCCACGCCTGGCGACAATGTCCGCCCTGGCGGCCCGGAAGGCGCGTGAGCAGTTCGGCGTCGGCCTGATGGCCGAGCGCTACCGCGACCTGATCGACGGCGTGCGGTACTCGCAGCCGGCCGTCGCCCCGCCGCTCGGCCTGTCGGGCTGGCGGCTGCCGCCGGGGCTCCGGCCGGGCCTCAGGACCTACCTGCCGACATCGCTGAAGAACGTCCTCCGCACGCTACGGGAGCGCCAGGCTTGACGATGTCGGCTTCCCCCTCGACGGCGATGAACCGGTTCTTGCGATGAACTGGATCGTCACCTGCCTCCTCGTCGCACTTGTCGTCTGGATGCTGCTCGCCGCGGGGACGCGTCCGGGCAAGATCTACGAATACCCGTTCCTGGCCGCGACGATGACGTTCTCGTTCATCCTGCCGCAGCTGCCGGGGCTGGCGAACGACCCTTTCCTGCCGCCGGGTTCGTATCAGACCACCATCATCTTCACGATCATGTGCATCGCCATGTGCCGGGTGGGATGGATGCCCAACCGGCCGGTGATGCGATCCTTCCAGTGGCGTTTCAGCGAGAAGCGGTTACTGGTCGTCGCGGGACTTTTGTCGGCAGTCGGCGCCTATTTCTACCACAAGCTCGCCGAGATTCCGATCGACGAAGCTGTGTACACCATGTTCTCCGGCGGGAACGTGGTGCTGTTCTTCTTCTCCAAGCTTCTGCGCTACGGCCTCTGTATCGCGCTGCTCTGCTTTTGCTTCCGGCCATCCTGGCCGGCGCTGATCATCGTCATGGTCGACACCATGTTCTACCTCGACCGCATCATCATGACCGGCAAGCGCAGCGAGACGACACAGCTGGTCCTGATGTTCGCCATGGCGGTCTGGTTCTATCGGCGCCGGTCCATTCCGCACATCCTGTTCCTGAGCTGGATCGTTGTGGGCACCGTGCTGGCGAGCGCGACGCACGACTATCGTGAGATGAGCCGTAAGACCAACGACAACCCGACCTTGTCGAGCCTGTCCGAGATATCACCGATCGCGAAATTCGAGCAGATGCTGTCCAAGGGCGGCCCGGAAGTGCGGAACGCCATCCTGCGGATCAACGCCATGGAGCGGAACACTGCGTTCGATTTCGGCACGATCCATTGGGACACCTTGGTCTGGAACTATGTCCCGCAGCAGTTGGTCGGCCCCGCGCTGAAGGAATCGCTGTATATCGGCATGGAAGAGGAGCAGATCGACCGTGGCTACGACCGGCCGACCGGCACGTCCGAGACTGGAATGACCGACGCCTTCGCGTCGTTCTGGTGGTTCGGTTCGATTAAGTTCTTTCTCCTCGCTTATTTCATGAGCCGCCTCTACGGCGCCGCCATGGCCGGCTACGCCGCGCCGCAGATGTTCTACATGCTGCTGGCGGTGCCTGCGATGAACTCGATCTCGCATTACACCCAATGGGTCCTGTCGGAATGGGTCCATGTCGCGGCATTCCTCATCCCGTGCCTGCTCTACGCCCGGATCCGCGCGCCATCCGCGCAGCCTGCGGCCGTCGCCGCGATCGTGAGAGCATCATGAAAAGCCTCGAGACATCGCAGCTGGAGCCGCTGCTCGGCGGCCCGACGTTCGCCTTGAGCGATCGGCTGCGACGCTTCGCCTGGTCGATCTGCTGGAGCCTTCTGGGCGCCTGGACGCCGCGGCCGTTCCACAGATGGCGGCGCCTGGTGCTGCTGGCCTTCGGGGCGCGGATCGATCCGACCGCACGGGTTTACGGCCAGACATCGATCTGGTGGCCGCCACATCTCATAGTGGGGCGGCATGCCGTCATCGCCCCGCGGGTGATCTGCTACAATGTGGCCCCGGTCACGATCGGCGACTTCGCCATTGTGTCTCAGGGCGCACATCTGTGCACCGGCACACACGACGTCGACGATCCGCGGTTTCCGCTGCGCGCGCGGTCGATCACCATCAGTCCCCAGGCCTGGGTGGCGGCCGAGGCCTTCGTCGGCCCCGGCGTGACTGTCGGTGAGGGCGCTGTGCTCGGGGCACGGGGCGTTGCCTTCCGGGACCTCGATCCCTGGACGATCCATGCCGGCAATCCCATCCGCCTCATCCGATCCCGGATGCGGTTTGCGCCGCCGGAGCGGCGTCGCAGCGGCCCGTCCCGGCCACGCGCCGGATCCTGAACCCAACCGTCGGCGAGGGCACCGTGCCGAACCTCTGGCAGACACTGGCGGACGATCTCGAGGCCAATACGGGCAGGAGAGGGTGGCTGCGCGGCGTACTGGCCTATCTCTACCATCCGGGCTTCTTCGCGATCGCAAATCATCGCATCTGCCACTGCCTGGTGAAGCTGGGGCGGACGGGGCGCGCGGCCGGAGCCATCCTGAACCGGCTGAGCATCTTCCTGACCCATTGTTATATCGAGCCCAGCGCGACGATCGGGCCGGGGCTCAGCCTGCCGCACGCGGTCGGGATTGTGATCGGGCACGGCGTCCGGGTCGGGAGCCGTGTGGTCCTTTACCAGAATGTCACTCTCGGGGCCGGAAAGCCGAATGGCAGCTCGTATCCGGTCATCGAGGACCAGGTCGTCATCTGCACCAACGCGGTCGTCATCGGCGACGTCACGATCGGCCGCGGCGCGTTGATCGGGGCCTTGTCGCTGGTGCGGTCCGACATCCCGGCCGGGTGCGTCGCCGCTGGCAACCCGGCGCGCGTGCTGCCATGCGGATCTGTCCTCTCCCGTGGCGAAGCGGTGCGCAGGGGGCTTCGGGCATGAAGAGTTGAGCCGGGCGGCATGACGGCTTGGCTCGCGCCGCTGCCGTCAGTTGCCGGCCCCAGGGCGTGTCGTCAAAGCAGGGGTGTCTTGAATGCGGTATTTTATAACCGGCACGGCCGGCTTCATCGGCTTCCACCTGGCCCGCCTGCTGCTCGCCGGGGGCGCTTTCGTCTTCGGCTATGACGGGATGACTCCCTATTACGATGTGAGCCTGAAGGAGCGGCGCCACGCCATCCTGGCCGAGAGTCCCCGGTTCCAGCCCGTGATCGGCCTGCTCGAGGATGCCGGTCGGCTCCGTCAGGCGGCCCGCGAGGCGGAGCCGGATGTGGTCATCCATCTGGCGGCGCAGGCCGGCGTCCGTTACAGCCTGGAGAATCCGAGAGCATACATCGATTCCAACCTCATCGGTTCTTTCAACCTGCTGGAAGTGGTGCGGGAACTCCAGATCCGGCATCTGATCGTAGCCTCCACCAGCTCGGTCTATGGCGCGAACGCGAAGATCCCGTTCACCGAGGCTGATGCTACCGACGAGCCGATGACGCTCTATGCCGCCTCCAAGAAGGCGGGGGAGGCCATGGCACATGCCTATTCGCACCTCCATGACATTCCGACCACCGTCGTGCGCTTCTTCACGGTCTACGGCCCCTGGGGGCGACCGGACATGGCGCTGTTCAAGTTCGTTTCAGCGGCCATGAAGGGAGAGGCGATCGACGTCTATGGCGAGGGCCAGATGGAGCGGGACTTCACCTATGTCGACGATCTCGTCGAAGCCCTGGCCCGCCTCGCCGACGTGGTGCCGGTAAAGGGAAGGCCCGTGGTCTTCGAGGGAGGCAGAGACAGCCTCTCGGCGGTCGCGCCGTTCCGGATCGTCAATATCGGTGGTGGGGCTCCGGTGGGGCTGCTGCCCTTCATCAACACGATCGAGCGTCACCTCGGAGGCCGCTTGGTCCGGCGCATGCTGCCAATGCAGCCGGGGGACGTCCCGAAGACCTTCGCCGCGCCCAATCTGCTCGAGGCGCTGACCGGCTACATCCCGCAAACCCGGGTGGACGCCGGCGTCAGCGCCTTCATCGACTGGTACCGAGAGTATCACGGAGGGCTGGAAGCAGTGCCGAAGAGCACGAAGGCTCGCCGTCGCCAGCCGACCAGGCGGTCGCTTCGTAAGCCTAGGGCACCGGTCTTGATATCGGTTGCGGCCGCGGTCGACACTGACGCGGCCTGAGGGCCGGTGTCCCGCCGGCGACGCTGGCGGGACATCGGCGTGCGCCCGGCAGCGCACGCCTTGTCATCCGCGAAGGCCCGGACAGGTCAGCCGGCGTCGACGATCTCCGGCTGCGCCTGAAGGCCGAGCAGCCAGCGATAGACATCCTCGAACTGTGATGCGACCACCGGCCAGGAGAATCGGCTCGCGACCAGGGCCCGTCCGCGCGCCCCCATCGCCTTGCGTTCGTCGTCGGTCATGCCCATCAGCCGCCGAAGCCCATCCGCGATCGCCGGCTCGTTCGGATCGATGGAGAGCGCGGCCCCGTGCTCAAAGCCTTCCGGCAGGTTGCACTGTGGGGTGAGGAGCGACGGCAGGCCGTGAGCCCACGCTTCCAGCGCCGCGTTCGGCATGCCTTCGCTGAAGGACGGCAGTATGAACGCATCGGCCGAGGCTAGGGTTGTCACCTTGTCCTCACCATAGAGCGGGCCGATAAAATGGACCGACTCGCCGACTCCGAGGGCCGAAGCCAGTGCCTGGAGCTCCGCGCAATAGGCTTCGGAGCCGGGGCCGACGAAAACGAGATGCCAGGGCGATTCCGACCGAGCTGCAGGGTCGAGAGTGGCCCAGGCCCGGATGAGCGGGGCCGGCCCCTTCTTGGGCGTCAGCCGGCCAAGATACAGCAGGATACGCGCATCCGCGGGCAGACGCGTCCTCCATTCAGATCGGAGCAGGGCTTGGTCAGGCAGCACGGCGCCATTCGGAACGCGGCAGATGGGTGCCGTCAGCCCAAGGGCCCGGATCGACTGAGCTTCCGATTCACACAGCGCGTGCAGGCAGGATGCCCCTCGCAGATGCGTGTCCTCGTACATGCGCATCGCGATCCGCTTCTTCCAGCCGCGGTTTGCCAAAGCCCAGGGATCGAGCATTCCGTGCGGGCTGACCAGGTAGGGCTTGCGGGTGCGCGCGGCCCATTGCTTCGCCACGATGGACGTGTACATCCATAGCCCGTGAACATGCAGCAGATCCGCATCGCTCTCGCGCAGCGCGGCCTGCAGGCTCCGGGAATAGCCGAAGCTGCGGGGACCCCGGACAGGCGACAGATGGATCGGAACGTCTCCCCACCCCTGTCGATCGGAGCCGGCGTCGCGCTCGAGCGCGAACACCCCGAGCGAGATCGCCTGTGACCGCCGCGTGGCCTCGCACAGCAGCCTGAGGGCTGTGGGTGGCCCGCCATCGGACAGGCAAACCGTCGGCATCAGATGGGCGATCTTGATCCGGCGCGAGGCCCGGTTGTGGCGCATGGTGGCGGATCGATCGGACTGGAGCTGGACGCGGTGCTGGAGCATGGGAAGCCTTCTAGAGAGCGCGGATGGTCGCTGCAGCGCGGGCCTGATCAAGTGCATCGCAGAGGCGGCGGCCATATGACGGCAAGTCGAAGTCCCGGGCCCGGAATCGGGCGTTGTACGACATCTCGAAGAGCTGGGCGCGGTCGTCGTGCAACAGCCGGAGGGCGTTCGTGATGGCCCCGGCGTCGCGGATGGGGACGATAAACCCGTCTATGCCGTCACGGACAACGCTGCCGGAATTGAGGGTAGTAACGACAGGCAGGCCAGCCGCCAGCGCCTCATAAATCACCGTAGCCGATCCCTCACACAGCGACGGCAGCAGGAAGACGTCGGCCCAGGCATATTGGGCGATGATCTCCAGCCGCGGGATGGGGCCGGTGAATTCGGCGACCCCGTCCAGGCCGGCGTGGGCCGCCGCCGGGGCTTTCCCGGATCCGACCATGCGAAAGACGGCTTGTCCCCGCATCTGCCTGGCCGCCTCCAGGATGTAGGGCGATCCTTTGCGAAGTCCCACCGTGCCAATGGTGAGGACCCGTAGCGGACCCTGCTGCCGATTGCGCACCGGGATCTGGAACCGCGTGTCGACGCCATAGGGAACGACGATGCAGCGATGGGCCGGACCGCCGCTGTCCGCCACCGTCTGCCGGACGAACTCGGACGGGCAGACGATCATGTCGGCCTCGGCCCACTCCGCCTTCTCGCGAGTGCCGAAGGCTTCCGCAGACGCCGTTGGCATGGCGGGTCTCTCCCAGTCCGGGAACCGCTCCTGCTCCTCCCACGCCAGGCGGTCGACGGTCTCCCGCGCGGCGATATTCTGCTCGACCGCCGTCCACAGGCCTCGGGACCGGGCCGCCTGGAGCTGCTCCAGGCACTCGCGGACGAAGCCGTAGAAACCGGTGGCCTCGCCGAAGCCATGGCGGACGACAAGCTCGGACAGGCGCCTCCCCGCATCCAGCGCCGCTTCCATCTCGTCGGAAGCCCCGTTGGCGCGCATGCGCCGCAGCGCATAGGACAAGCCGAGATTGGTGAAGCAGGTCATTCGCTGCGGCGGAATGCCCGATGGCTTTCGCCCGACGAGCCGTCGGACCCCTCGGGGCAGGAACCGAGGCGGAACATGTCCGGCGAGCCGGGGCCATCCTCTGATGGCGCAGATATCGGTGTAGAAATGCTCAAGCGCGCCATGCGCGTTCAGGATGCGTGGCACCGCATAGTCCATGCGGGCACCAAGCTGGCTGACGACCACTTGTTCCTTCACGGCCGGCTCCTCTCGTCTGCGGGAGCCTCGGCCTGCGGGAGCGCGCCGCCGACAGCGGCCAACGGCATGAACCGCGACAGGAGCTTGGTCCAGGCTGAGCATCCGCGGTCTTCGGTGTAATCGATCTCGAACAGACGCCGGGCATTGGTCGAGAGGCGGTCGAGTTGCTCGGGCGATTCTCGCATGTCCAGGATATGGCAGGCGAGTGCTTCGCTGTCGCCGATGGCGACCGCATGACCGCAGTCGTGTTGTTCCAGGATACCCCCGATCTCGCCCTTCGGATCGCCGATGAAGAGAGTCGGCCGGCCGGCGGCCAGGATGCCGTAGAACTTGCTCGGGATGACGAAGGGCTCGAGCGGAGGCAGAAGCGACACCAGGTGAGCATCGGCGACGCCGAGGCTTTCGGCCAGGAACTCGCGCGGCTGCAGCGGCTTCAGGATGATATTGTCAAGCCGCTGCGCCCGGATCTCGGCTTCGATGGCTGCTCGCTGGTGCCCCCCGCCGATGAACAGGAAACGGATGTCGTCGCGGTGCTTCAGCCGTGCCGCGGCGCCCAGGATAGTATCGAATTCGTGAGCCCGTCCGAAATTGCCGGAATAGCCGACGACGAAAGCTTCACCCAGCCCCCACTCCCGACGAAGCCGGTTCCGGCTCCGAGGGATCGGCTGGATGGCGGCGCCGTCCGACCAGTGGTGGACAACGGCGAGGCGCTCTTTGGGGATCCGGCGGTGCTCAAGAAACTGGGCCATCTGATCGATCGGAGCGACATTCCACAAGGCCCCGCGAAGCGACCAGTCGCGCGCGGCCAGCGCCAGCCGGGCGGCCGAGCCCCTCCTGACGACGGACAGCTCCAGCGCGACCTCGGGAAACAGGTCGTGAAGCCAGTTCACCATCTGGGCCCGCTTCAGCCTGAGGGGCAGGGCCAGGGTGACGGACAGCAGCGGCGGGTCGGTGCAGACCACGCAGACATCCCCCGCTTCCACGTTCCAGAGCACCCATAGCATCGCGCTGAGATGGAAGGTGATGTAGTCGAGCGCCCGGCCCCACAACCGGTCTCGGCCGAAGCCGGACGTCGGCATGCGGTGGATGGTGACGCCGTTCATCACCTCGCGGCCTGAAAGATGCCTGTCTCGGTTGTTGTGGAATTGCCTGCTGGCCAAGCCATGGACGGAAAACCCCCTCCGGGCGAGCGTGAAAGCAAGGCTGGACGTCATGCGGCTCGTCGCCGATTCATCCGGATATAAATAGCGGTTCGCCAGAATGATCTTCATCTCTCCGTCGCTCGCGGATCGTGGAGTGAATCGTCGGATTGCGAAACAATGATCGAGGTCGTCGACGAGACGCCGGCGACGGTGTCATCTCAGAAGGTGCAGGAGCGGCCCCCGTCGTTTGCGGAGGTATCGCGCTGATTCTATAGGCTGCTCGAACGTTATTTTGAGGAGACGCTGCCGGACTCAACAAGGGAGGCAAAGGCGGTATCGCGGCGAACCTTCAGCCTCCTGCCGTCGTAGGGGCGTGCCGACGAGTACGGAATTTGCCGCCGGCAGGACTATCCGGATGGATGAGCCGACTTCCGTGGCTGATCGCTTTTAGCGGCCGACCCTATCCCTCTTTGTCAACCTCTTGCCTGTCTGTGCGGGAGCTATGCTGATTTGAACTACCCTGTTAGTGGCCGGCCCAATTCAAAGCTCGGGTCTGAGAATACAGAACTTCGGGGCGCATAATATAGTAATGAACTAATAGGCTTGGAGCTTTTGCGACCTAATGGAGGCAGCAAGGGCGGAACAGGCCTTCTGACGCATCAGCGCTCTTCGCCTACACCCCACCACAAGTTTGGATGGCCTCTCGTCATGGATCAGCACGAAAACACCAGCCGCCGTGGCAACCCCAAAGGATCATGATTCCGTTCCTGGATCTGGCTGCGCAGCACCGCAGCATTGAGGCGGAGCTCGAGCGGGCGATGCTCGAGGTCATCAGAGGCGGCGACTATGCGGCGAATCCCGTCATCTCTGAATTCGAGGATGCCTTTGCTGCCTATTGCGGGGCGCGGGAGGCGATCGCCGTCAATGCCGGAGTCTCGGCGCTGCACCTGGCCCTCCTTGCGGCCGGCATCGGGCCGGGCGACGAGGTGGTGACGGTTCCAGCCGCCTTCGTCGCGGTGGTCGCGGCCATTCTCTATGCCGGGGCCAAGCCGATCCTCGTCGACGTTGATCCGCAGACCTGGACGATGGACCCCGCGGCGATCGAGGCGGTACTGACCCCGGCGACCAAGGCTATCGTGCCGGTTCATCTGCATGGCCGCATCGCCGACATGGAGCGGATTTTGCCGATCGCACGGCGTCATCGCCTGTGGGTGATCGAGGACGCATCGCAGGCGCACGGGGCGGAGCGCAACGGTTCTGCCGCGGGCACGTTCGGCGACATGGGATGCTTCAGCTTCTATCCCGGCAAGAACCTGTGGGGCTGCGGGGATGGCGGTGCGGTCGTTACGGATCGGGCGGACCTCGCCGAGTCGATCCGATGCCTGCGGGACATGGGCCAGATCAGCAGGCATAACCACGTCCGCCACGGCTTCAACTACCGCATGGACGCCATCCAGGCCGCATCCCTGGGCGTCAAGCTCCGCTATCTGGACGGATGGATCCGCTCCCGGCGGCATGTGGCGTCATTCTACGATCGGGTGTTCGCCGGAGCCCCAATCCAGGCGCAGGCGCCACCCGTCGGTGGAGAGCACGCCTACCAGATCTACGCCATCAGAATCGCCGAGCGGAATCTTGTGCGCGCGCGGCTGGCGCAGGCCGGCATCGGTTCCAGCATCCACTATCCGCTGCCCGTCCATCTCCAGCCGGCCTATGCGGGATTGGGCTATGGGCCCGGTCGGTTTCCCGTCTCCGAGGCCCTGTCGGCACAAACACTGTCGTTGCCGATCTATCCCGAATTGTCCGTCCCTGCGGTCGAGCGGATTGCCCAGACGGTGAACGAACTCAGCCGATCATGAGGCGTTGTGGCCAGGATAGGACTCCGAAGGGGGAGCATCCAATGGAGGAGTAAGGTCATGCCCTGCATAGGTAGAGGTTTTCGCCTTTTGTATAGGATGCCGATCGGCGCCTAAAAATTTAAATTATAGATAGAATTGTCGACAGAAGCTTGCCCTCTTATAGGATATTTGGAGTGCATGATGCCAGAGAAGGTGGCCTTGATTATTGGAGTTACTGGTCAGGATGGCGCGTATCTGGCAGAACTTCTTCTTTCCAAAAATTATATCGTCCATGGAATCAAGCGACGGTCCTCGTCCTTCAACACTCAAAGGATTGATCATCTCTACCAGGATCCGCACGGTGATGCAGTGCGCTTCCATGTCCATTACGGTGATCTCACCGACTCGACCAACCTTTGCCGCATCATCCAGGACGTGATGCCCGATGAGATCTATAATCTCGGCGCGCAGAGCCATGTGCAGGTCAGCTTTGAGACTCCGGAGTACACCTCCAACGCCGACGCCCTCGGCACGATGCGGCTGCTGGAGGCACTGCGGATCCTCAAGCTCGGTGACCAGTGCCGGTTCTACCAGGCATCGACGTCCGAGTTGTTCGGGCGGGTCCAGGCGGTTCCTCAGGACGAGCGGACGCCATTCTATCCCCGCAGCCCCTACGCGATCGCCAAGCTCTACGCCTACTGGATGACCGTCAACTATCGCGAGGCGTACGGCTTTCACGCATCGAACGGAATCCTGTTCAACCATGAGAGCCCGATCCGGGGAGAGACCTTCGTCACCCGCAAGATCACCCGCGCGGTGGCGGCAATCGAGCGAGGCCTCCAGACAAGCCTGTATCTAGGCAATCTGGATGCGCAGCGCGACTGGGGCCATGCGCGCGATTATGTCGACGGGATGTGGCGGATCGTCCAACAAGACGTGCCGGACGATTACGTGCTTGCCACGGGGGAGACCCACACCGTGCGGGAGTTCGTCGAACTCGCCTTCCGTGTTGCGGGCCGGGACATCGAATGGGCTGGAACAGGTGTCGACGAGAAAGGGCTGGACGCCAGGACCGGCGCGCCGCTGATCGAGATCGATCCCCGCTACTTCCGACCGACCGAGGTCGACCTCCTGCTCGGCAATCCGGCTAAAGCCCGGGAGAAGCTCGGCTGGAGCCACACCACTTCCTTTCCCGACCTGGTCGCCGAGATGGTGAATTCGGATCTGGTGGCTGTGATGCGCGAGGCCGGACGCAATGACCGCTATGAATGACGACATCAGGCGACGGCCCCTTGATCTGCGCGGCAAGCGCGTCTGGGTCAGTGGCCACCGGGGTATGGTGGGATCGGCTCTGGTCCGCCGTCTTGCGCGGGAGGGCTGCGCCTTGCTCTTCGTCGACCGGACGGAGGTCGACCTGACCGACCAGGCTGCCACCGAGGCCTGGATGCGACGGGAACGGCCGGAGATCATCTTCGCTGCGGCGGCAAGGGTGGGCGGGATCGTCGCCAATGCGACCTACCCGGCGGAGTTCCTTTACGAGAACCTGATGATTGGCGCCAACGTGATCCACACGGCCTATCGCATCGGTGTCGAAAAGCTGCTGTATCTGGGGTCCAGCTGCATCTATCCCCGGGACACGGCCCAGCCGATCCGCGAAGAGCAGCTCCTCACCGGTGCCCTTGAGAAGACCAACGAGCCTTATGCCATCGCCAAGATCGCCGGGGTGAAGATGGTGGAATGTTACGCCCGGCAGTATGGATGCCGGTTCATCTCAGCGATGCCGACCAACCTGTACGGTCCCAACGACAATTTCGATCTGGAGACTTCCCATGTCCTGCCGGCGCTGATCCGTCGGATCCACGAGGCGAAGGTCCAGCGCCAACCGAATGTCGGGATCTGGGGGTCGGGACGGCCGCGCCGTGAGTTCCTGCATGTCGATGATCTCGCCGATGCCTGTGTCATCGCCATGCAACGCCATGAGGATCCCGTGCCGATCAATATCGGGACGGGATCCGACATTTCCATCGCCGACCTTGCCCTGACCATCGCCAAGGTGGTCGGTTACGAGGGAACGTTCGCCTTCGACAGCAGCCGGCCGGATGGCACGCCGCGGAAGCTGCTCGACATCGGGCGCATCGCGCATCTTGGCTGGCGAGCCGGAACGGACCTGGAAAGTGGAATACGGAGCACCTATCGCTGGTGGCTCGAGGAGACACGTCAGGACGCCGGCGCTGTAGGCTGTGAAGTGGAGGTGGAGCTGTCGCGTTCGGCGTCATCCGCCCTGTCGTTCGGCTAATCCCGGTTGGGCTACTTTAGGCTCGGCGGCTAAGTAGGACTTGACACCGGTGCATACAAGTAGATCTTAATTTATAATAAGTATGAAGAAAATTAGATGCATGCGCACAAATTGGTCCGAAGCGGATGGTAGGTGGCGCCATGTCAGTTTTCGAGGAGACCGATGATGGCCATCTTCAACCTTCGGCCGGGGTTGCAGCATGTCGGGAGGTTGGCTGGGTGGATGCCTCCGATCGCGGTGAGGGCCTGTCCCGCGGAAGATCGGGTGAAGCGGAGTCGTGGGGGCCGATGAGAGGATCTCATGGGTTCCTACGAAAATCGCTCATATTTTGGGAAGAGGCATGGGAGTTGATTGATTTCGATGCAATGATGAAATCAGAGTTCGATGGCAAATATAAATATGAAAGCAATTGAAAGCGCTTTTTTATTGAAGATTGGCCGATACTTTTCTCCGTCGCCATCTGAGATCGCTGCGCTACAAAAGATTGTAATCGAGAATAATAAGTATATGGCAAGAGTTGAGTTGATAGAATATTATGAAAATTATGAATCAGTATTTATCTTAAATGAAGGTTGGGGATATTCTTTTAAGGATCTGTCGAATGGGCAGAGGCAAGTTATAGATTTTATATTGCCGGGAGATATTTTTGGTCTGCAAGGAATTTTTCTGAACGGGGCCGGCCTTGGCTTCGCCAGCATTACGCCGGTGGATGCTGCAACGGTCTCGCCGCAATCGCTGCTTGCAATGTCCGCGCGGTGGCCGCGCCTGGGTGGAGCAATCCTCTGGAGCGCCAGCCTCCAGGGTTCCATCGCGGCAGAGCGTCTGGTCGCACTCGGACGCAGATCCGCCGCGGGCCGCATGGCTCACCTTCTTCTCGAACTGTCCGTCCGGCTCGAATTGATCGGCCAGGGCAACTCAGCCGGGTTCTTCTGCCCGCTCACACAGCACGACCTTGCCAATGCGCTTGGACTGACGTCCGTCCATGTCAATCGCGTCCTGCGGCACCTGCGCCAGCTCGGGCTCGTCGTCTTCCGAAACTCGGAAGTCGAGTTTCTCAACCGGCAAGGGCTCATCGATATCGCCCACTTCGATGCCGCCTATCTCGGCCGGGGCCGTGAGGCGTCGCGCAAGATCTTCGGCAATTGAATGGGAAAGGGCGCCTGGCGCCGTGTTGGATGACCTGCGGCGTCCCTGCAAATGGGGAGTTCGTTGATGAAGCACCACCACCCGATCGAGCCGGTCGAGAATGTCCTCGTCACAGGAGGGGCGGGCTTCGTCGGAAGCCATGTCGCCTGGCTGCTCTGTGAGTTAGGTTTCCGGGTGACCGTCGTCGATGATCTCTCGACCGGGCATCGCGCAGCCGTCCCGCCCACCGCGTCCTTTGTCCTCGCCGACCTCCGGCAGGTCGGCACGATCAACCAGGTGTTCGCGGAGCGACAATATGATGCGGTCATGCACTTCGCCGCCCGGACCCTGGTGGGTGAATCGAACACGCGTCCGATCGATTATGTGCGTGACAATGTCGGCACGCTTTGTAACGTCCTGCAGGCTGCGATCGACCATGGCACGCGCAGCTTCATCCTGTCGTCGACCGCCAGCATATTCGAGAGCCGGGATGGCTCGGACATCGATGAGAATCAAGTCGTCTCGCCCGGCAACCCATATGGCGAATCCAAGCGTATGTGCGAGCGGGTCCTGTTCTGGGCCGAGCGCAGCCATGGGATCCGCACAGCCGTCTTGAGGTATTTCAATGCGGCCGGCGCCAAGCCGGGTGGGGATCTCGGGGAAGACCACCGCCCCGAGACGCATCTTATCCCGCTGGTTCTCCAGGTGGCGCAGGGGCGCCGGCCGCATATCGACATTTTCGGGAACGACTACCCGACGCGGGACGGAACCTGCGTCCGGGACTACGTCCATGTCCTCGACCTCGCCGATGCGCATGTCAGGACCCTGATCGCGCTCCGATCGTCCGGGGCACTCGCATACAATGTCGGATCGGGCGCGGGGTACAGCGTTCGTCAGATCGTCGCGGCCGCCGAGCGGGTAACGGGCCGCCCCATCCCAACGATCATGCGGCCGCGACGCATGGGGGATCCGGCCGCCCTGGTGGCGAATTCTGGGAAGCTGCGGCGCGAATTGGGCTGGAAGCCCTTGCACAGCGATCTGCAGACGATCATCCGGACGGCATGGATCTGGCATTCCCGCCATCCGGGCGGCTTCGGATCCTCCTGCCTCCCGTTCCCGCCGGGTGCCGGAAGCCCGTCGGCAGTCGATCCGCCGGCGGCGCAGCCGTCGGACTAAACTGAACCGGGTTCCGACCCTACCCCTTCGGGTCGGGACCCGCCATCGATCGGTCAATGGCGCGGGCGCGCGGATGTCCAAAGTGGGGCGTGCCCATCCTCAGTTTGCGCGGCCGTTGGCACGATAGACGGGTTGGCAGCATCCGCAGCCCCATTTTTGCATATGTTGAGAAGACCTGTCGGCGCGGATGGCCCCAAAGGAGTACATTTCGCCTAATTCAGGTTAATTCCCAAAGAGGGCAAAACGGATATTATCCTTATCGATGATCCTGGGCTCGGGTGTATTCGACCCGTGGATAGGATCCTCCAATTTATACCAAAGCGACATGCAGGTTTAATGGAGAGTTCGGAAGTTTTTCCTTCTCTCTCCTGAGAAATCGAAGGGGGGTTGGAAGAATTGCTCCGGAGCAACAAGCAGTAATTTGCATAAAAATTGATGCAATGTCGCTCTGACGAACGGAGATGGCTTCTACAGAGGGAAATAATATGTCTTACAATCTGCAATTTTCTGCCGATGGCGCTGCAAAGAACTATATCGAGGCGGCCGAGGCAAGTTCAAAACTATATGACTTCCCCGACGCGAGCGATTTCAAGTCCAGGTCCTCGGATGACAGAGTGTCTATCGAGAGCAACGGCAATATGCATCTGGCGGTGATCGACTATAGGAAACTTGAGCTGGAATGCCTTACCCGGGGATTTAGATCCCGAAACGCGAATATCGAGGCATCTGCCTTCTCGGACATAGACGGATGGCGGAACACCGCGGACATCCACGACCAGGTGTCAGCGATCCTGTTCAACATCGGGTGGAGGAATGCAGCCGACCAGGATGTGGTGGATGCGGTGAAGTCCCTCGCAACGGACTTTCCGGGAATTCCCACGATCGTCATCGGTGACGTGGAAGACATGGCTCATGTCATGAAGATCCTGGAGTACGGAGCTCGAGGTTACATCCCAACCAGCGTGGGGCTAGACGTCGCCATCGAGGCGGTCCGCCTGGCACGGGCGGGCGGAATATTCGTTCCAGCAAGCAGCCTTGCCTCCTTCCGGCAGCATTTGTCCGGAGAAAAGCCGCATCAGAGCAATGCGATGGACGGCTTGTTCACGGCGCGTCAGGCGGCAGTAGCCGACGCGCTGCGTCGAGGCAAGGCGAACAAGATTATCGCCTATGAACTTAATCTTTGCGAGAGCACGGTAAAGGTACATATCAGAAATATTATGAAGAAACTAAAAGCCAAGAACAGAACCGAGGTTGCTTATAAGATAAACGATATGATGCCAAGAGGATCCGGTCCGGACCGATCCGTGTGCTGAGGGTAGACTCTATAATATTGCAATCTGGATGGTGCTGCCGTGATAGAGATCGTGAATGGCTCTGGGCATCATATGCGGGGTCTGCAGGACTATCTGCGCATATTGCGTAGACGGAAGCTGGCGGTTTGGATCTCGGTGGGGGCCGCCACGGCTATCGCAGGTTTTCTCTACCTGCAGGCGGAACCCCGTTACGTCGCGGAGGTCGTCATCGCGCTCGATGCGCGTCGAGTCCAGATTCTGCCAGCCGATGCAGTGATTTCTCCCATGCCGCAAGACAGTCCGGTTCTTCGGACCGAACTGGACGTCATCGCATCTCGCACGATGGCCGAACGCGTTGCCGGTATTCTCGAGCGCAGGGGATACGCGCCCGGGGACATCGCGCCGCCTCTGGCTGAAACCTTTCGACAGAGGATCGAGCGGTGGATCGGGAACGGCTGGGATACGGTGGTCGGGTCGGCTTCGCCGGAGCCGCCCGCGGCGCTATCCGATGCGGGAGCGGGGGCGCCGAAACCTGATGTGATCGGTCGTCTGCTCGAAAACCTCCAGGTGAGCAATGACGGTCGTTCCTACACGATCTTCATCTCCTATTCGGCCGGGGATCCGGAATTCGCCGCAGAGGCTGCCAACGCGTTCGGCGAAGCCTATCTGTCCTACCAAGCCTCGGTCCAGTCCGAGGCCACGCGACAGGCGAGCGAATGGCTCGGAGCGAAGCTCGACGACCTGCGGCAACGGCTCGAAGTCTCCGAGGCCGCGGCCGAGCGCTTCCGACGCGACGCCGGGCTCATCGAGTCCGACGGCACGACGCTTGAGACGCAGCGGATCAATGCCCTCAACATTGAGCTCGTCCAGGCCCGTTCCAGCCGTGCCGATGCCGAGGCCCGCCTCGACACCGCGAAGGCCCTCTCGCAAAATGAGGGCGGTCTGGACAATTTCGCGCAGGTCCTGGGTTCGGCCACGATCCAGGCCCTTCGGACCGAACAGGCGAAGCTCGAGCGCAGCCTGTCCGAACTGCAGGACACGGGCGCGGTGAAGAGCAGCCAGCTGCCGTCCCTTGAGTCGCAGCTGGCTTCGCTCAGGCAGCAGATCGCGGCCGAAGTGCAGCGCGTGCTCAAGAGCCTAGACAATGAGCTCGATGTCGCCCGGCGCAAGGAAAGCGCGTTGCAGGCCGCGTTCCATGAGGCCGAGGCCGATCTGACCAACACCAGCGACGCTCGGGTGCAGTTGAACCAGCTCGAGCGCGAGGCGACTGCCGACCGCACAATCTACGAGACTTACCTCAACCGTTATAAGCAGACGATCGAGCAGCAAGGCTACGCCGTTCGTGAGGCCCGCATGGTCTCCGAGGCCGAACCGCCATCTGTGCCGGCAAGCCCGAAACTGGTTCCCTATGCCGGGCTGGGCCTGCTGGCCGGCCTCGGCCTTGGCTTCGGCCTCGCGCTGCTGCGCGAGAATCTCGACGACCGGGTCCGCTCCCCGGAGGATCTGGAGCAGGCGATCGGCATTCCCGTGATGGATCTCGTCCCCCGGATTCAGAAGGGGAGGCGAGCGACACCGGTGTCCGCCTTCGTGCTGGATCAGCCACGGTCCGCCTTCAGCGAGGCCATCCGCACGCTACGATCGACGCTCCAGCTGGCGCCGGCAACCCGGCGCGCCCAGGTCCTGATGTTCACATCGGTCCATGCCGGCGAGGGTAAGACCAGCCTGGCGGTCTCGATTGCGCGCTCGGCGGCCCGAGCAGGGCTCAAGACGCTCGTCGTCGACGCCGATCTGCGCAAACCCGCGATAGCGGCCCAGTTCGGGTCTTCCGCGGCCCCGCCGGAGCCCAAGGCTGCCGGCTGCTCGGAGGCATTGGAGGAAGTGATCCAGATCGATCCGCGATCCCAGGCTCATTTCATCGCCCCGGCACTGCTCGGAGAGTCCCTCGATTGCATCTTTGGCGGCGGCAGTCTGCGGGAGGCGCTCTCGAAGCTGAGGAAGCGATACGATCTCATCATTCTCGACACCGCCCCGGCCTCGACATCCACCGACGCGGCCCAGATGGGGGCCTTGGCGGACGCAACCATCTTGGTCGTGCGCTGGGGCCGGACGAACAAGGAAGATGTCGCCACCTCCATCAGGCAGCTCGCCTTCCGCGGCGTCACGGTCTCTGGCGTTATCCTCAACGACGTCCCCGCAGGCCGGCAGACACGCTACGAGCCCAACTCCCTCACCATCGCGGCATGGTCTCCGGAAATCAATCAACCGCCCCCGCCCGATTTGCGCGGCAAGGGTATCGAGCTCGTGAAGGAAGCCTAGAGGGACGGACCATGACCATCGATCTCTGGACGTTGATGCCGGCGTATCCCCGTGAGGCCGCCGGCCCGCGCAGAGCGCACCGCGGTCTTCCCGCTCTGGTCGCAGGGCTGTTGTGGATGGCGGCCGCGCCCCCGGCCGTGGCGGGCGACGGGGCCTACCACATCGGCCCTGGCGACACCCTGATGATCTCGGTCTTTGGGCAGGAGACCTTGACGGGGCGGTTCCGCGTCGGCCCCGACGGGATGATCGGCTATCCGCTTCTCGGCGAGGTCGATGTCGGCGGGCTCAGCACGAGCGAGATCGCCAAGCGGATCGGAGCCGAGCTGGAGGAGCACGTCCCCGAGGGCAAGGCCATCAGCGTGTCGATCGAGGAGTACGCGCCGGTGTTCGTCCTGGGAGAGATTGAGAAACCGGGACCCTACCCTTATCGGCCAGGCATGATCGCGCTGGAGCTCCTCGCGGTGGGAGGCGGGCTGAAGCAGCCGACCCTGGCCACGGACAACAGCCGGCTCCAGCTCATCTCGACGGCGCAGGACTATACCGACGCTCAGCTTCAGCGCTTCTCTCTCCAGGTGCGCCGCGCCCGGCTCGAGGCCGAGATGGACGGGGCCGAGGATTTCGCCTTCGCCCTGCCGGCGCATGACGATGTTCAGGATGTCGACGCGCTGAACCGGATCGTGGAGAGCGAAAGGAAGCTGTTCAGCGTCCGCAAGCAATCCATGGAGAGCCAGGACCGAGCGATGCTGGCCCAGCGCGCCAGCTACGAGCAGGAGATCACGACGCTGGAACAGGCCATCAAGCTGCACGGTGACGAACTCGCCCTGCTGGCCGAGGACGTGAAGGCGATGCAAACCCTGGCCGACCAGAAGCTCACCCAATTAACGCGGCTGCGCGAGACACAGCGCAGCTATTCGGTGGCCCAGCGCGACATGCTGGAGCAGCAATCCTATCTCGCGCGGGCGCATCAGAACCTGCTGGACATCGAGCAGCGCCGTGTCGAGCTGCGGAGCAAGCAGAGCGATGAGGATGCCACCGGCATCCGCGAGGCGGATCTCGAGATCGCTCGCAGCGACCAGAAGATAGCCTCGATCCTCACCACCCTGGAGGAGATGAAGAGACAGGCGACGGTCGCTTCCGAGTCCGTCGCCACCTTGACGACGACCTATGCCATCACCCGTCTGGTGGATGGCCAGTACCAGGAGATCACCGCCGATGAAAGGACGGAGATCAAGCCGGGGGATATCCTACGGGCCACCCAAAAGATCAAGCTGCGCGGCCCGCAACTTACCCTCAACTGATCGCCGCCGCGTGGGTGGACGCGCCGGGGGCCGTGCCGCCGGCGCGTCATTCGTAAAGGAGTCCTATTCGACGGTCACGCTCTTGGCCAGGTTGCGGGGCTGGTCGACGTCGGTGCCCCTGACCACGGCGGTGTGATAGGCCAAGAGCTGCACCGGCACGGCGTAGAGGATCGGCGCCACGAAGGGGTCGACGCTGGGCAGGTCGATCGCCGCCACCGGGCCCGGCCCCAGCCTCTCGATGCCCTCGCGGTCGGAGAAGAGGATCACCTTGCCGCCGCGCGCCATCACCTCCTGCACATTCGACACGGTCTTGTCG
>NZ_JBFRHF010000022.1:0-133157 GCF_052115705.1 Inquilinus sp. 2KB_23
GGGCCGGCGGCGGACTGGGCCGCGGCGGCACGGTCGGCCAGCGCCAGTTCGGTCTTCAGCTCCGCGATCTTGCGGTCCATGGCGGCGCGCAGGGTCGAGGAGGTGTGCATGCCGAGATGGGCGCGCTTCTGCTCCAGCTCCTGCAGCTGCTTTTCCTTTTCCTGGCGGTTCCGGCGAATCGGGGCGCCATCGGACCGTTGCCCGTCGAACGAACGCATGTCGATACCTTAGCTGGGTTTCGAAGGGATGCCCGGACATGACCCCGAAGGCCACGCCGCATCCGCGGAGGCGATGGCCTAGCCGATCTGGGGACGATTGCGCAAGCTGGTATGTGCTCCGGCCCCGCGCTAGGGTCGCCCGATCACAGCGAACGGGCGGGATATGGACGGGGAGGGCATCGTGCGGCCATCGAAGCGCATCCTGCGGCCCTGGCGTGCCCTGCTGGCCGCCTGCGCGCTGATTCTCGTGGCCGCGCCGCAGGCCGGCGCCGGCCCGAAGGAAGACCGCTTCCGCATCACCGACGAGCTCGGGCAGGGCCAGATCGAGGAGCTGATCACGGTCGGCATCGACGGCCGCACCATCGGCGTGCTGCACGTCACCAAGGACGAGCCGACCGCCGAGCTGTCGGTCAAGGTGCCGCCCGGGCGCACGCTGCGCTACGAGCTGTGCGGCTTCCTGATCGTCGAGACGCCGGAGGGCGGGCGGCAGCAGCACCCGGTCAACCACACCGGCACGATCCAGAACGCCGCGGGGCGCGAGCTGCGCGCCTTCAACTCGAACAACGAGATCTTCTACCTGCAGGACGGGTCGCCCGGCGACGGCGACGCGGCGCAGACCGTGATCGGCGGGGCCGGGCAATGCGCCCAGCCCGTCGCCCTGCAGGACGGGATTCGGGCCGGCACTCCGCCGGCCGCGTGACGCCAACGACATTCGACAGGTAGGACGACAGCCATGCAGAAGCCCTGGATCGCCGACGAGGCGCGTTACGAGGCCGCGAAGTTCCGCCGTTCCGGCCGCAGCGGCCTCCAGCTGCCGGAGATCTCGCTCGGCCTGTGGCAGAACTTCGGCGGGGTCGACCACTACCAGACCGGCCGCGCCGTGCTGCGCCGCGCCTTCGACCGCGGCGTCACCCATTTCGACCTGGCCAACAACTACGGCCCGCCCTACGGCTCGGCCGAGGAGAATTTCGGCCGGATCTTCGCCGCCGATTTCCAGCCCTACCGCGACGAGCTGCTGATCTCGACCAAGGCCGGCTACGACATGTGGCCGGGCCCCTACGGCAATTTCGGCTCGCGCAAATACCTGATCGCCAGCCTGGACCAGAGCCTCAAGCGCATGGGGCTCGACTATGTCGACATCTTCTACTCCCACCGCCTCGACCCAGAGACGCCGCTCGAGGAGACCATGGGTGCGCTCGACCATGTCGTGCGCCAGGGCAAGGCGCTCTATGTCGGCATCTCCTCCTACTCGCCGGAGGCGACGCGCCAGGCCGCCGCGATCCTGAAGGACCTCGGCACGCCCTGCCTGATCCACCAGCCTTCCTATTCCATGCTCAACCGCTGGGTCGAGGACGGGCTGCTCGATGCGCTGGAGGAGCTGGGCATCGGCTGCATCGCCTTCTCGCCGCTGGCGCAGGGCATGCTGACCTCGAAGTACCTCGACGGCGTGCCCGAGGATTCGCGGGCCAAGCGCGGCGGGTCGCTGCGGCCGGCGCTGCTGTCGGAGGGCAACATCGCGCGCATCCGCGGGCTGAACGGGATCGCCAAGCGCCGCGGCCAGACCCTGGCCCAGATGGCGCTGACCTGGGTGCTGCGCGACCCGCGCGTCACCTCGGCCCTGATCGGCGCGCGGTCGGTGGCCCAGCTCGACGACAGCCTGGACGCGCTGAAGGGCGCGCCCCTGACCGCCGAGGAGCTGGCCGAGATCGACCGGCACGCCCTGGATGGCGGCATCGACCTGTGGCGGACGTCCTCGACCGCGAAGGCGGCGGGGTAGGAGGGGTCGTCAGACCCGCTCCACACTTCGGTTCTTTCACTGTCATGCCCGGGCTTGACCCGGGCATCCAGGGGTTTTCGAAGGCGGTTCTTGGTGGCCCCTGGATTGCCGGGTCAAGCCCGGCAATGACAGCTATGGGTTGTTGTCAGCGAGCCCGGAGGCTCACCGACGCTTTCCTCCGCGCCGCCAAGGCGGAGATGAAGCCGGCATAGCTCCAGCCCAGGTGCTTGGCTGACGTCTGCGCCCCGGTCGTCCGGTCGAACTGCTCGGACAAGGCGCCGTCATCGGGCGTGTAAGCCCGGACCGTCGCGAGGAAGGCGTCGCCGCGGGCCAGGAAGGCGTCCGCCAGCCGCCGGCGTCCGGCCGGGGATGCGGCGTCCTCCGCGCGGGGCTCGGCGCCCAGCGCCCGGGCCACGAAGCCGCGGTTGTCGGCGGTCAGCGCGAAATCCGTGCCGCCGGCCAGCGCCCCGGCCAGGCGGAAATGGAACTCCGCGGCGCCCAGCGTCGCGATGTACCAGGCGCCGCCGCCGTAATACTGGTCCTCGCGGTAKCGGCCCAGCGCCGGAGCCCGACCGGACGGGCGGTCCTGGTTGATCGGGTAGAGCCCGGCGAACAGGTCCTCGAGAGCGGCCAGCGTCGCCTGGGCGCGCGGATCCAGCACACTGTGCGGACCGTCGGTCAGGCCGGCATGCAGCACGCCGAGGATGACAGCGATGTCGAGCGCCCGGCGCGGCGCGTCGGACGACGCCGGCAGCAGGCTGGCATAGGCCCCGGCATCGGCCTGCCAATGGCCGTCCAGCGCCGTCGCCAGCGCCGCCGACGCCTGCCGGCATCGGTCGGCGGTCCCGGCATCGCCCTGCGCCTCCAGCCACCCGGCGCCCTCGCGCAGGGCGGCGCATTGCACGGCCTGGGTGTAGTAGTCGTGGCCGAGGCTGTCTTCCCAGATCTCGAAGCTCGGTTCGCGGTGATGCGCCAGGGTGAAGGCGAGGTCGATGTGAAGCAGCTCGGCTGCCCCGGCCCGGTCCAGCCCGTCGAGGTCCAGGCCGCGCAGCAGGGTCAGGGCGCGCAGCGCCGGCCCGTCATGCTGCGGCCGCGACCAGTTCAGCGTGTCCAGGGTGCCGTCCGGATTGACCCGGACCTCGCCCCAGATGCGGTCGCCGGCCACGCCGCGCAGATCGGCATCGGAGCGGACATGCTGGACGAAGGCGGGATCGACGCCGCGCTTCGGGTCGCCCGCAGCCAGGACCGCCGCACCGGTCAGGCCGCGCAGATCCAGGCTGAAGCGGATGAAGTCGCGGACCAGGCCGGCATCCGCGGCCGGCCGGCTGCCGTCGGCGATCGCGATCCGCAGCGCATCCATCACCAGCGCCGAATCCCGGTACCAGTGGAAGAAATAGTCGGGATCGGGGTCGTAGGCCCCCATCACCGCCGTCGCCACCACCGAGCCGGGCTTCGGCACGATGCGCTGGCGGAACGGCGGCCGCTGCTTGACCAGATGGGTGGCGGAGACGCCGAGCGTCAGGTTGCGGGCGGAGACGGCGTATTGCCGCTCCGCCCAGCCGGCCAAGCCGTGGCCGTCAGACCAGATCAAGCGTCAATCAGCCCAAGACGGGTTTCGATCTGGTCGAGCCGCCGTTCGACCTTGTCAAAGCGCACAGAGTGCTCGGCAAGAGCAACTTCGGTGCGGGCGAATCCCTGGGCGATGTTCACCTCTAGGCGCCCCACACGAGCGGTCAGGTCGTCCAGGCGATCATGGATGCGATCCATGCCGGCGCGGAGATGCCTGAGATGTTCAAGCACGAGGTTTTCGGTGTTCTCGTTCATGATGCGGTCAGTTTAGCAGAATTCCGGAAAGAAGGGCGGTGAACCTCGGAAGGAGCCCGCCCCGCCGTCAGCGCTTGCCCAGATGCGGGCTTTCGAAGCCGAGCTTGCGCAGACCCTGCTGCACGTCCGGGATGCTCATGAACAGCTTCCACAGCAGGCCGCTGCGGTGGTTCTCGATCATCGCCACGATCGGGCCCTGGTCGATCGCCAGATAGGTGTCGGCGGCCCAGCCGGCCTGTTCCGAGAAGGCGTCGACGAAACCGAACCTGTCCCAGATCTTGTCGCCGAGCGTTTCATAGAAGTGCCGCAGCGCCCGCATCGACTGCTCCGGCGCGTAGGGCATCGCCGACAGCGCCGCGGTCGGGCTGATGACGCCGATGTCGTTGTCCGGCGCATGGGCGGAATAGCCGGTCGGGTTGTCGCTGGCGGTCAGGCCCCAGCAATCCGGCCCGTACCCCTTGAAGTGGTTCGGGTTGCGGACGCAGTGCTCGTAGTTGATGAGCGTGTGCCGGCGGTTCTGTTCCCAGTAATCGGCGTACTGGTCCTTCAGGCCGCGCGGATCGAGGCCGAGGAAGGAGTAGTGGGTGAAGAACAGCGGCCCGCCATAGGGCATGCCGAGCGGCAGCTCGATGTCGTAGTAGGTCCGCTGGCTCAGGAAGTACCGACCCATGGCCCAGCCCTTATGGTAGACCTCGGCGTCGATGGCGTAGCGCGGCGACGAGGCGGCCAGGATGTAGGTGATCAGGCACTCGTTCCAGCCGCGGATCTCGTGGCCCATGCCCCAGCCGTTGTTGGCGCCCCAGTGCCAGAACAGGACGTTCAGCCCGCCACGGGTGTACCAGTTCCACTCCGTCTCGTTCCACAGCCAGGTGATGTGGTTGCGCAGCTCGGTCTCGTTGGCGGCGTCGCGGTCGAAATAGGCGCGGGCGCAGAGCAGCCCCTGGAACAGGAAGGCGGTCTCGACCAGGTCGCCGCCATCATCCTTGCGGCTGAACGACACCGTGGCGCCGGTGCTGCCGTCGAGGAAATGCGGGAACACGCCGTGATGCGAGGTGGTGTGTTCGAGGTGGCGGATGATGACCATCAGCCGTTCCACCGCGGCCGCCCGCTCGATCCAGCCGCGTTCCGCCGCGACGATGATCGCCATGACGCCGAAGCCGGACCCGCCGGTCGTGACCCAGTTGTTCGGCGGCTTGCCGGCGCGGTCGGTGCGGTCGGGGATCATGCCGCTGACCGGGTGCGCCGCATCCCAGAAGAACTGGAAGGTCTGGCGCTGCACGAGATCGAGCAGGGCGTCGTCCGACAGCGCCGCCGCGCCAGACTTCTTCGAGGAGGCGCGGCGGGTCGGGGCAGCAGGCCGTTTCGTCATTCCATCGGTTCTCGGTGATGCAGCAGGGGGGCGTAGCCGGCGGAGGAGGGGATCGCCCGCCGCGGCTGGCGGCCGACCGGCATCCGGCGCGCGCCGGTGACCTCGTCGGTCATGTGCAGCTTCAGGACGCGGGTGTAGAAGCCGTTCTTGACCTCGCGCCGGGCGATGGTGATGACCGCGGTGCCGGGCAGCTCGTGCTCGAAGATCGACATGGCGATCTTGCGCCGCTCCTCGTCCATCGAATCGACCATCTCGTCGATGAACACCCAGTCCGGCTTGTGCAGCAGCAGCCGGGCGAAGGTCAGGGTCTGCAGCTCGTCGCCGGTCAGCTCCTTGTCCCAGTGCTTCACCTGGTCGAGCGAGATCTCGTGATGGCCCATGTCGGTGCGCTTCAGCGCGGCGCAGATCTGGTCGTCACCGAAGCTGGCGGCGTCCTTGGGATAGGCCAGGGCGGCACGCATGGTGCCCGGCGGCAGGTAGGGACGCTGCGGCAGGAACATCATGTTGGCGTCGGGCGGCACCAGGATCCGCCCGGTGCCCCAGGGCCACAGCCCGGCGAAGGCGCGGAACAGGGTGCTCTTGCCGCCGCCGGTGCGGCCGACGATCAGCACGCGCTCGCCCGGCGTGATCCGGACCTTCTCGTCGTCGAGCACGGCCATGCCGCCGGTCGACAGCACGCCGAGCTTCTCGAAGCCGATCTGCTTCGCCGGGCCTACGGCGAACTCGATCTTCCGCGGCTCGCCGTTGAGGTTTTCGAGCGTCAGCAGCGTCTCGCGGAAGCTCATCACCCGCAGCAGCGTTGCCCGCCAGTCGGCGAGGTTGCTGAAATTGTCGACGAACCAGCGCAGGGCCTGCTGCACCTGGATGAAGGCGCCGACCGCCACCATCAGCTCGCCGAAGGTCAGGTCGCCGCCGAAATAGCCGGGCGAGGCGACCAGGATCGGGGCGACGATGGTGAACCAGCCATAGCCGGCGGTGATCCAGGTCAGGCCGGTCACGGCCCGGACATAGCGCAGCATCACCGCGATGACGCGGTCGAGATCGAGGTCGAGCCGCCGGCGCTCGTCGGTCTCGCCGCCGTCGAGCGTGATGCTGTCGACATGCTCGTTGACGCGGACCAGGGCCGACCGCAGGTCGGCCTCCCGGGCGTAGCGTTCGGCGTTGATGCCGATCAGCGGCCGGCCGACGCGCCAGCTGAGCCAGGAGGCGGCGGCGGCGTAGAGCAGGGCGCACCACACCATGTAGCCCGGGATCGAGAAGGCCTCGCCATTGAGCTTGAGGGCGATGCCCTGCGACAGGATCCAGAGCACGCCGACGAAGCTGATCAGCAGCAGGGTCGACTGCAGCAGGCCGATGCCGAGATCGGTGGACAGCTCGGTCAGGTGGCGGGCGTCCTCGTGGATGCGCTGGTCCGGGTTCTCGCCGATCTCGCCGGCCCCGGCCAGGCGGAAGGCGCGCTTGGGCTTCAGCCATTCGCCGAACAGGTCGCGCGTCAGCCCCGCCCGCAGGCGGACCTTCAGGGTCTGGTTCAACCAGGTCTGGGCGACGTTGAGGACCAGCAGCACGCCGGCGATGGCGACGAAGACGAACAGCTGGCGCACGAAGCCGCTGACGCTCTTCTGCGCCAGGGCGTCGTAGAAGGGCTGGTTCCAGGCATTCAGCCGGATCTGCGTCGCGGCGGTCAGCGCGATGACCACGACGATGCCGGCGCACAGGCCGATGATGCGTTTGCGGTCCTGCGACGCCATCAGCGTCCGGAACAAGGTCAGCAGCTGAGCGAGTAAACCCTGACTCGCGATCGAATGCTTATCACCAGTGGTCGTGCCTGACGGCGGCGCCTCGGACGCCTTTGCCATTGAACCTATCCGTTCCCTACTGCTTCCTGCGCTCCCCTTCGGGATGCTTGCCCCCATCATACCGGTGCAGGTGATGTCGGTCGTGCATCGAATCAATAGTTGAGGATTTGTGCGGCTTTGCGCGCCCTTCACGACACGGATCCCTCTTCATCGAGGGCGCCTGCGCGACAGACTCGATCAAACCGAGCGCCGAGGCTCGCGGACAGCAAACACTGATCCGATCGTACCGAAGCGGTAATAGAATCCATCTCTCACACGTCCGCATTGACAATCACTTCGCTTCCGACATCTTCGTGCCGTAGAAACAAAATGACGGGTCCCTGAACAGTCACGCCTTTATTCAGTGTTGTAAGTCGATTCTTGACGACAATCGTAACACTCAATTCCCGATAGCAGATCAAAGCATGCCGTTGGAAGCCGGCAAAACGAAGGCAAGCGGCGACATTCCTGGCGGTAGTGGGATTTCGGCCACATCCGGATGGTAAAGCCCTAGAGATCATTTGGCGGACGGTGGCACACCGCTTCGATCCGGTTGCCGTCGGGGTCGAGCAGGAAGGCCGCGTAATAGGCCGGGTGGTAGTCGCGCAGGCCCGGCGGGCCGTCATCCTGCCCGCCCGCCGCCAGACCGGCCGCGTGGAAGGCGTCCACCGCCGCGCGGTCCGGCGCCCGGAAGCACCAGTGCCGATTGTCCGGCACCAGGGAAGGACCGGAGCTCTGTCCGATCGAGAGATAGGTATGGCTGTCGTCCCAGGGCCGGTTGCGGGTGCCGTAGCCCAGCTGCCGCTCGCTGCGCACCACGCAGGGCACGCCCAGCGCCGTCATCACCGCATCCCAGAACGGGGCAACGCGACCGACATCGGAGACAGTGATGGAAACGTGATCGAGCATAGCCGGAATCCTCGTGAACAACGATGATTCCAGCATAACCCACGACCGCGCGATGTGACCGGCGTTACAGCCCTAGAAGGCGACGCGGTCGCCGCCCTTCAGCTCCAGGATCTCGCGGGCTTCGTCCGGCGAGGCGATCTCCAGGCCCAGGCCCTCGATCACCTGGCGGGCAAGGCGGACCTGCTGGGCGTTCGATTCCGCCAGCCGGCCCGGACCGGCCCACAGCGAATCCTCCAGCCCGACGCGGACATGGCCGCCCATCGCCGCGGACATCGCCGCGATCGGCAGCTGGTTGCGGCCGGCCCCCAGCACCGACCAGCGGTACTGGTCGCCGAACAAGCGGTCGGCGGTGCGCTTCATGTGCATCACGTCCTCGGGATGGCCGCCGATGCCGCCGAGGATGCCGAACACGGTCTGGACGAACAGCGGCGGCTTCACCAGCCCGCGTTCGAGGAAGTGGTGCAGGTTGTAGAGATGCGCGGTGTCGTAGCATTCGAACTCGAACCGGATGCCGTCGTCGCCCAGCGTCCGCAGCACGAATTCGATGTCCTTGAAGCTGTTGCGGAACACCAGGTCGCGCGACGCCTCCAGCGCCTCCGGCTCCCAGGAATGCTTGAACTCCTTGAAGCGGTTGAGCATCGGGAACAGGCCGAAATTCATCGACCCCATGTTCAGCGACGCCACCTCCGGCTTGAAGGTCTGGGCCGGCAGGATGCGCTCCTCGACCCGCATCCAGGGCGCGCCGCCGGTGGTCAGGTTTATGACGCAGTCCGAGCGCTGCTTGATCACCTTGAGGAAGGGCTCGAAGGCCTGCGGCGTCTGGTCGGGCTTGCCGCTCTCCGGGTCGCGGGCGTGCAGGTGGACGATGGCGGCGCCGGCCTCCGCGGCGCCGATCGCCGCCTCGGCGATCTCCGCCGCCGTCACCGGCAAATGCGGCGACATCGACGGGGTGTGGATCGCCCCGGTGACGGCGCAGGTGATGACGATCTTGCGGGATTGGGCCATGGCTGCGGTCCTTCAGCTCAGGAATCGGAGGGGGCGTCGGGCTGCGCCGCCTTGTGGGCCCGCAGCGCCGCCAGGCGGCGGTCGCGCCAGGCGCTGCGGGCGGCCAGCTGCGCGGCGTCGGGGGCCTGGCCCCAGCCGGCCAGCAGGCGGGCGACGGTGGCGTCGTCCCACACCTCCGGCGGGGCCGGGTCGGCGGCGAGGCGGCGGTAGAACCCGGTGTAGCGGGCGCAGTAGTCGGCGATGCCGCCCGGCGCGTTCAGCTCGATGGTGCCGAAGGGGCCGAGGAAGGACCAGCGCAGGCCCAGCCCGTCCTTCACCGTGGTGTCGAGATCCTGCGGGCTGACCACGCCCTCGCCGACCAGCCGGAAGGCCTCGGCCAGCAGCGCGCCCTGCAGGCGGTTCAGCACGAAGCCGTCGACCTCTCGGTTGACCGTGATCGGCTCCTGCCCGACGGCACGGTAGATCCGCCTTGCCCGTTCCACGGTCTCGGGCACGGTCCAGGGCGCGCCGCATAGCTCGACCACCGGCACCAGATGCGGCGGGTTGACCGGATGGGCGACCAGGCAGCGGTCGCGGCCGGCAAGCTCCTCGGTGAAGCGCGAGGCGACGATGGCGGAGGTCGAGGAGGCGAGGATGGCGTCGCGCGGCGCCAGCCGGTCGAGCTCGGCGAACACCGCGCGCTTGACCTCGACCGCCTCGGGCAGGTTCTCCTGCACCAGTTCCACGCCCGCCACCGCCTCGGCCAGGGACGTCGCGGTCGCGACCCGCGCGGCGGCACCGGCCGGATCCTCGGCCAGGCCATGGCCGGCAAGGTCGGCGAGGCCCTCGGCGATCAGGGCTGGTGCTGCGGCCAGCGCCGCGGCGCTGGCATCGGTCAGCCGGACCTGCCATCCGGCGCGGGCGAAGACGATCGCCCAGGATCGGCCGATCAGCCCGGCACCGATGATCGCGACGGTGGGCATGCCCTGCATCCTCCCTTGGCCTGTGCGCCCTGCCACGGTCGGACAAAGCGCCGGCCAGGTCCAGATCGCGATCGGCGAGGCCGGGCTGCGTTTTCGGCGGCTTGCGATTCTCCGCCGGACGCGGCGATGGTTGGGCATTGCGTCATCGATCGCGCCCGGCACGAGGCGGACGAGCGCCAACCCAGGAGGACAACGCCATGGATCTCGGCATCAGGGGATTGCGGGTTCTGGTCACCGCCGGCGCGTCCGGCATCGGCCGCGAGATCGTCAACGCCTTCGTCGAGGAGGGGGCGCGGGTGCATGTCTGCGACGTCGACGCCAAGGCGCTCGCCGCGCTGACCGCGAGCAGCCCTGCCATCACCGGCACCTTGTGCGACGTGTCCGACCGGGCGGCGGTGGCGCGGCTGTTCGACGAGGCGCTGGCGGCGCTGGGCGGGCTGGACTGCCTGGTCAACAATGTCGGCATCGCCGGCCCCACCGGCCGCGTCGACCAGATCGATCCGGAAGCGTGGGACCAGACCCTGACGGTCAACGTCACCGGTCAGTTCAACTGCACCCGGCTGGCCGTGGCGCATCTGGCCAAGAGCGGCAACCCCAGCATCATCAACCTGTCGTCCTCGGCCGGGCGGCTCGGCTTCCCGCTGCGCACGCCCTATGCCGCGTCGAAATGGGCGGTGGTCGGCTTCACCAAGTCGCTGTCGATCGAGCTCGGGCCGCTCGGCATCCGGGTCAATGCGATCCAGCCCGGCATCGTCGAGGGCGACCGCATCCGCCGGGTGTTCACCGCCAAGGCCGAGCAGCACGGCATCTCGATGGAGGAGATGCAGGCCCAGGCCATGGCCCAGGCCTCGATCCAGGAGCTGATCCAGCCGCGCCAGCTGGCCGACACCATCCTGCTGCTGGCGTCGCCGCGCGGCCGCACCATCTCCGGCCAGGCCATCAGCATCTGCGGCGACCTGCAGTCGCTGTCCTGAGTCTCACGCCGCTTCGGCCAGGCCCGGCAGCGCGTCGCGGACCGCCTGCACCAGGATGGCGGCCAGGCGGCGCGTGACCGGGCCGGGCTCGGCCTCTGCCCGGTGCAGGGCCACGGCCAGCGACGGCAGGGGCGGCGCTTCGGCCGGGTCCAGCACGCGCACCCCGGCGGGCAGGCCGAACTCGGTGCGCACGGTGACGCCCAGCCCGGCCGCCACCGCGGCCCACAGCCCGCCCAGGCTGGGGCTGACGAAGGCGAGGCGCCAGGGGATGCCGGCACGGTCCAGCGCGTCGGTGGCCGCCTTGCGCAGCAGGCAGGGCGCCTCCAGCGCTGCGAGCGGCAGCGGTTCGCCGGCTTGCAGCCACGGATCCCAGGAGTCGCCACCGACCGGGCCGACCCAGCGCATCGGCAGCTCGGCCACCCGTTCGGCGTGGGGCGCCCCGGCCGCGTCGCCCCAGGCCAGCGCCAGGTCGAGCTGGCCCGACGTGACCCGGTCGAGCAGGTCGCCGGTGCGGGCGATCCGGGCCTCGATCCGCACCCGGGGATGGGTGCGGGCGAAGCGGCCCAGCACCGCCGGCAGCAGCGCCTCGCCGAAATCCTCGGACAGGCCGAGCCGGACCCAGCCCTCCAGATCGATGCCGCGGACCGCCGCCGCCGCCTCGTCGTTGAGGGCGATCAGCCGGCGGGCATAGGCCAGCATGGTCTCGCCCGCCCCGGTCAGGGCCAGGCCGCGCCCGGCCTTGCGGAAGATCGGCGTCCCCGCATGGTCCTCCAACTTGCGCAGCTGGGCGCTGACCGCCGAGGTCGAGCGGCCCAGGCGGTCAGCCGCCCGGCTGAAGCTGCCCAGCTCCATGCCGGTGACGAAGCTGCGCAGAACGTCGAGGTCGAAGGTGATCCGTCGCATGGAAATCATCCTGTTTTCTGGAATCGATCGTGCGGATCTTCCTGATTTTCAGGATGAATTTGCGACCCCAATGTCAGAGGCGTCAAGACCACCAGATCCAGGAGCTCTATGATGTGCAATCCCGAGGAAATGACCATCCGTCGGGCTGGAACCGGAATCGTGCGTGCGCCGGACGGCATCGCCAGCGGGCCGTTCTGGGTCGAGCGGCTGCTCGACGGCAGCCGGGACGGTGAAATGACCGCGATGCGCGCGACCCTGGATCCCGGGGTGCGCACGCATTGGCACAGCCATCCCCTGGGGCAGCTGCTTTACGTCCTCTCCGGCGTCGGCCTCGCCCAGCGTGACGGCGGCCCGGTGGCGGAGGTCAGGGCAGGGGACTGCGCCTGGTTCGCCCCGGACGAGCGGCACTGGCACGGCGCGTCGCCGGACAGCGCCTTCGCCTATGTCGGCATCCAGGCTGTCCGGGAGGGGACGGCGGTGCATTGGCTGGAGCCGGTCTGATCACACGAGGAGCATTCGCCATGTACGCCATGCAGTACGAGATCACCCTGCCGGCCGACTACGACATGGCGGTCATCCGCCATCGCGTCACGACCAAGGCTCCGGCGCTCGACAATCTTCCTGGGCTCGGCCTCAAGGCCTATCTCATCCGCGAGCGCGGGGTCGACGGGTCGCCGGTCAACCAGTACGCCCCGTTCTACCTGTGGGACTCGACCGACGGCATGGGCGCCTTCCTGTGGGGCGGCGGCGGCTTCGGCGGCATCGTCGACTCCTTCGGCCGGCCCGCCGTGCAGCACTGGACCGGCATCGCCTGCCTCGCCGGGCCGGCACGGAACGCGGCCCCGCGCGCCGCCACCCGCCACACCGAGCCGATCCCGGCTGCGGCCGACCTGACCGCGGTGATCGCCACGGCGGTCGCCGACCTCGGCCGGCGTGCCCGCTTGTCCGGGGTGCACACGGTGGCCTTGGCCGTGGATCCCAGATCCTGGGGGCTGGTGCGCTTCACCCTGTGGGACGACCCTGCCGCGGCGGAGGACGGGATCCGCTACCAGCTGCTGCACCTGTCCACGCCGCATCTCGAAGCGATCACCGGTGGCGGGGTGTCGGGCCTCTGACGCTGAACGATACATTTGATTCGCGGCAAATCTGTTGAAACGTCGCGCGGGCAGGTGACCCAGGTCACCTCCGGAACCGCGACGCGGTGCGATGGTCCCTCCGGTACAGCGTCGGCGGCGAATCTGCGACCAGGTTGGGAGTTGGGTTCGCCGCCGGTCATCCAGTCGGATGCCACTCTGCCCCATGGGCCGAGGCAGGCATGCGACCGCAACCGGCACGATCAGGACATGAACACCATCAGCAGACCGTCGATCCGGGTCCTCATCGTCGATGACGATCCGGCCATCCGGGACATGGTCGTCAACTATCTCGAGGACCAGGGCATCCAGGCGATCTCCGCTTCCGGGCGGCAGGACATGGTTCGCCACTTCGCCGACAGCAAGCCGGACCTCGTGGTCCTGGACCTGCATCTCGGCCAGGAGGACGGGCTCGACCTGCTGCGCGACATCCGCTCGGATTTCGACACGCCGGTGATCATCGGCACCGGGCATCGCCGCGAGGAGATCGACCGCGTCGTCGGGCTGGAGCTCGGCGCCGACGACTACCTGACCAAGCCATTCGGGCTGCGGGAGCTTCTGGCCCGCATCCGGGCGGTGCTGCGGCGGCGCGAACTCGGCCGCGCGGCGGTGCAGCGCGGGCCGGAGCGGGGACGCTACCGGTTCGGCGGCTGGCTGCTCGACCGGCGCGCCCGGCGCCTGACCGACGCCAACGGCACGGTGGTCACCCTCTCGAAGGGCGAATACGCCCTGCTCGTCGCCTTCATCGAGGCGCCCCAGCGGCCGCTGTCGCGGGAGCAACTGCTGCAGGCGACCCGCATCCATGAGGATGTCTACGACCGCACCATCGACGTCCAGGTGCTGCGGCTGCGGCGCAAGCTGGAGACCGAGGCGGCTGCGCCGCAGATCATCCAGACCGAGCGCGGCGTCGGCTACGTCTTCGCCCTGCCGGTCGAGGTGCTTTGATCGCTCACGACTGGCCCGCGGCCTGCAGCGCCAGCGGCTCCTTGCCCAGCCACTGCATCCGCATCGACTCCCGCACCAGCATGCCGAGCGCGGGCGAATGCGGGCGGCCGCGGACGGTCACCAGCGAGACGTCACGCCAGAATTCCGGTTCGACGCAGGCGCGCGCGACCACGCCGGGGTGGGTGATCGAATACTTCGGGATGAAGCCGAAGCCGAGGCCCGCGGCGATCATCGCCAGGACCCAGTCGTCGCGCTCGCTGCTGTAGATCATCGGGCAGCGGACATTCTGGGCGGCGAACACGGCACTGGCGCATTCGTAGATCTCGCAATTGCGGCGGTTGACGTAGCTCTCGCCATCGAGGTCGCGGACGCGGATCTCGCTGCGGTCGGCCAGGTCGTGGCCCGCCGGAATGGCGATCATGAAGAACTCCCGGAACAGGTCGATGTAATGCAGCCGTTCGTTCGCCCGCGCACCGGGAATGCAGTAGATCGCCGCCTCCAGCTCGCCGGCCAGCAGCTGTTCCTCCAGCGCCCGCGCGCTGGCATCGACCATCATCAGCTCGAGCGCCGGGTAGCGCTTGCGCACGACCTCGATCAGGTCAAGCACGATGGCCGGGGCGATCGTGCACATGATGCCGAGCCTCAGCTGCAGCCGCTTGCCGGTGGTCAGCTCCAGCGCGGTCTTCTTCGCAGCCTGGGTCTGGTCGTAGACCTGCTGCAGATAGGGCAGCAGCATGCGGCCGAGCTCGGACAGATGGGTGTTCGCCCGCTCGCGGTGGAACAGCGGGCCGCCCAGTTCTTCCTCCAGCAGCTTGATCGCCCGGGTCAGCGACGGCTGCGCCACATGGCAGATCTCAGCCGCCCGCGTGAAGTTCAGCTGGTCGCAGACGGCGAGGAAGTAGCGGATCTGGTGCATTTCCATGGCGGCTTCCCGGAGACTCGGCTTCGGTGCTCTGTTCGGTGGCAGGTCCGGGATGGGTACGCCGTGCCGCACAGGATGCCGTCAGGCGGCATCCCAGTCGAAGTGCCGGGCCATGCGGATGACCGTCGACACCGCCGGCGAATGCGGCCGTCCGGCCACCGTCGCGATCACGATCCGGCGCGTCACCTCGGGATCGACCAGGGGGCGCGAGGGCAGCCCCGACAGCATCAGCAGGCGCTCCGGGATGAACGAGATCCCCAGCCCCGCCATGACCAGGCCCTGGACCCAGTCTTCCCGCGGGCTCTCGTAGCGTTCCCGCACGGCGACGCCGCGTTCCGCCAGCATGTCGTCGAACACGGCGATGAACTCGCAGTTGAGCCGGGACAGATAAGGCTCGCCGTCGACCTCGGCCAGGGCGACCCGGTCGAGCGCGGCGAAGCGATGGCCGGGCGGAAACGCGACCCGGAACCGTTCCCGGTAGAGCGGCAAGGTGCGCAGCCGGCCAGGGCAGTCCGTCGGCTCGGCCAGGATCGCGAGGTCGAGGTGCCCGGCCAGCAGCAGCCCCGACAGCTCGCCCGGCGCCGCCTCGGTCAGCCGCAGGTCGATCGCCGGCTGGTCCTGGTGCAGCCGCCGCAGCAGGCCGACCAGCCGGGTCGGCCCGATCGTGCACATCACCCCGAGATGGAGCACGGCGCGTTCGAGCGCGACATAGCTCCGGGCCCGCGCCTTCGCGGCTCTGGCCTGGGCCACGGCCATCTCGAAATGCGGCCGCATCAGCCGACCCAGATCGGTCAGGTGGGTGCGCTGGCGCTCGCGGTGGAACAGGGGGGCGCCGAGCTCCACCTCCAGCTTCCGGATCGCCCGCGTCAGCGAGGGCTGGGCGACGTTGCAGGCCGCCGCCGCCCGCGTGAAGTTCAGCGTCCGGCACATCGCCAGGAAATAGCGGAGCTGGTGCATCTCCATGACCACGCGCCCCTGAACGGCAGCACGCCGGCTCAGGGCCGCAGCGGCTTGATCCAGCGCGACAGCAGGTGGTCGAGCGAGATCGGCCCGGGCCCCCGGATCACGATCATCAGCAGCAGGAACATCCAGTAGAAGTGCTCGGTGTTGTCATAGTCCGGGTTGCTGGCCCCGAGCACGAACTGGATTACCAGGCTCATCCCCAGCAGGGGCAGCGCGGCGCAGCGGGTCAGCAACCCGGCCACCAGCAGCACCGGCATGCCCAACTCGAAGGTGGTGCCCAGCAGCGCCGCGACCGGGACCGGCAGCAGCGGCACCTTGTACTCCTCCTGGAACAGGAAGAGCGTCGCGTTCCAATCCGCGATCTTGGTCAGACCCGACAGGAAGAAGACGCGCGCGATCCACAGCCGGATGGCGAGCTGAAGCAAGGGCGCGGCCCAGACCTCGATCGCATCCGTGACTCGCCGGTAGATCGCCGCCGCACGGGCAACGAGAAGAGCGGCCCGGCCGGATGCCGGGACGGTGATGGCCATGTCTGTCTCCCTCAGGCCGGATGCAGCGAGAAGCCGCAGAAGGTGCCGCGCGCGAACTGGGCGGCGAGCACGGCCTGCAGCGCGAAGCCGGGATCGGCGGCTGCGGCGGTGGCGGCTGCGACATCGAGCGTCGTGCCGGCGCGGACCATGCGCAGGAAGGCGAACTCGCCGGTGCTGAGCGCCGCCATCTCCAGCGCGCCGCCGCTGCGCAGCACCAGCACCGCGCCGGCGGCCGCCCTATCCGGCGCCGTGCCGGCCCACAGCGCCAGCAGCGGATAGGCCGAGGCGACCATGCGGACCGTCGGATGCAGCCGAAAGCAGATGTCCGAACTGCGATCCGGCGGCACGGCGGCCAGGCGGTCTGGCCGCAGCGGCTCGGCCTCGGCGGCGAAGCAGGCCTCGACGCGCGCCCATTCCAGCCGGGCGAGGTCCGGCAGCGCGGCATCGCCTGGATCCGGCAGATGGGTCGCCAGGAACGCCGGGAAGCCGTCGCCATAGGCCAGCAGCTGCGGTCGCCGCGGCGGTGCCGCCTCGACGAAGGCCTGGGCCAGCGCCGGGAAGCGCTCGCCCAGCCGGTCCGCGGCGACCGGGAAGGTGGCGCGCAGGGCCTCCGTCAGCGAGGCCAGCACATTGTGTCGATGGATGGCAAGGCGGCGGTCTGCGGCCACGCGGTCACTGACCAGCCCGCTGCAGGCGGCCGCGGCGTCGCCCAGCAGGACCGCGCTGCGGAAGGCAGCCTGGAGATCATGCAGCATGGCGCGCCGCCCGTACGGCCTCCAGCAGCCGATCGGCCTTGGCGGCCTCGGCCAGCAGTACCGGCAGCTCCGGGATCGCCGTGTCCCATTCCACCAGGACCGGCAGGGGGCCGGTGCGCCCCAGCGCCGATTGCAGCAGCCGCCACACGGCGTCGGCGACCGCCGAGCCGTGGTCGTCGATCAGCATCGGTTCGGCGTCGAACTGCGCCACCGCGTGCCCGGCGACATGGATCTCCTGCACCGCATCCCAGGGCACGCCCTCGAGATAGCGGTCCGGGTCGAAGCCGATGTTGAAGCCGGAGACATGGATGTTGTTGACGTCGAGCAGCAGGCCGCAGCCGGTACGGTCGACGATCGCCTGCAGGAAGTCCCATTCCAGCATCGTGGTCTCGGCGAAGGCCAGGTAGCTCGACGGGTTCTCGATCAGCACCTGCCGGCCGAAGGCCTGCTGCGCCTGGTCGACATTGCGGCACAGCACGGCCAGGGCCTCGTCGGTGAAGGGCACCGGCAGCAGGTCGTTCAGGAAGACGCCGCCGGTGACGCTCCAGGCCACATGCTCGGAGACGAGGCCCGGCTCGAACCGGTCGAACAGGCCGCGCAGGGCCGCGAGGTGCGGCCGGTCCAGCCCCTCGGCCGAGCCGAGCGACAGGCCGACGCCGTGGCAGCTGAGCGGGAAGTCCTGCCGGATCCGTTCCAGCGCGGCCAGGCGCGGCCCGCCGGCCGACAGGTAGTTCTCGCTGTGGATCTCGATCCAGCCGATGGCCGGCGGCTGGCGCAGGAAATCCACCACATGGCGGTGACGGAGGCCGATACCCGCTCGCGCAGGTATCGGCGCCGCCGCCGCATTCGCACCGGGGGAGGCACTCATGCGGATCGACCTCGGCTGTCTCGGGGGCTCGATCAGGCCTTCTTCGGGTTCACGCCCTTGAAGGCCTGGGCCTGGCCGCCGAGTTCGGTGCAGATCGCAGCGCTGCCGACCGCACGCCACTCGCTGCCGTCGTAGTTGACCTTTGACTGGCCGGCGCAGGAATGGGTCCCGGCCTGGTTGGCGCAGCTGTTCTGGCCGGCGAGCGAGATGCCGTAGCACTTCGCCAGGTCGGCGGCATTGGCGGCCGGCGGCGCCACGATCGCGGCCAGGGCCACCGCTCCGAACAGGGCGGAGGCAATGTTCAAGGCGGCTGTCTTGCTGGTCATCTGTCGTCTCCTGAAGAAGGGGCGCCGTCCTTGGCGCCGGGACAGGCAGACGCTAATCCGCTGATGTTACAGGACAAAATGCCGTGTCGTTATGAGTTCGATAGCCAGTGGCTATGAAACCTCAGGCCGTCCGGCCGCGAACCGAAGGGCCGGGTCAGCCCTGGTCCCCGGGGTCAGCCCTGATCCCCGCCGGTGATCAGCCGGGTGCTCCGCCGGAATGTCAGATAGGCCCAGAACCAGTCGAAGGCGACGGCGATGCGGTTGCGGGTGCCGGCCAGGAAGGCGATGTGCACCGCGCCCCACAGCCACCAGGCCGCCGGCCCGCTCAGGCGCAGCCAGCCGAAATCCGCGACCGCCTCGCGCCGGCCGATGGTGGCGAGGCTGCCGAGATGGCGATAGCGGAACGGGGCCGGCGCGGGCCGGCCATCGAGCCGAGACCGGATCACCCGTGCGACATAGGCGCCGCCCTGCTTCGCCGCGGGGGCGAGGCCTGGCACCGGCTTGCCGTCCCAGGCCTCCGACCAGGCGGTGTCGCCGATGGCGAAGATTTCGGGCAGCCCGGGCACCGACAGGTCCGGTCCGACCTTCAGCCGTCCGGCCCGGTCGGCCTCGGCCTGCAGCCATTTCGCCGCGGGCGAGGCGACCACGCCCGCGGCCCAGAACACGGTGCGGGCCGCGATCCGCTTGCCGCCGACGACGACGCCGGCCTCGTCGATCGCCTCGACCGTGCGGTCCAGCAGCAGCTCGACGCCCAGCGCCTCCAGCGCGCGGGCCGCCGCGGCGGACAGGGTTTCGGGGAAGGTCGGCAGCAGGCGCGGGCCGGACTGGACCAGCAGGACATGGGCGAAGGCCGGCTCGATCGTCCGGAACTCACGCGCCATGCCGTGGCGGGCGAGCTCGGCGATGGATCCGGCGAGTTCGACCCCTGTGGGGCCGCCGCCGACCACGACGAAGGTCATCAGCTCCAGCCGCTGCGCCGCATCGGCGGTGCCCTCGGCGTGCTCGAAGGCCAGCAGCAGGCGGCGGCGGATGCCGGTGGCGTCCTCGATCTGCTTCAGCCCGGGGGCCACCGGTTCCCACTCGTCATGGCCGAAATAGCCGTGGCGCGCACCGGTCGCGAGCACCAGGTGGTCGTAGCCGACGGGCTGCTCCCCGATCAGCACGGTCCGGTTCGCCGTGTCCACGCCGGTGACCCGGCCGAGCAGGATGCGGGCGTTGGCCTGGTCGCGGAACAGGCCGCGGATCGGGGTGGCGATGTCGGCCGGCGACAGGCTGGCCGTCGCCACCTGGTACAGCAGCGGCTGGAACAGGTGGTGGTTGTGGCGATCGATCAGGGTGATGCGGCAAGGCGCATGGCGCAACGCCCGGGCCGCCGCCAGGCCGCCGAAGCCGGCACCGACGATGACGACATGCGGCCGGTCGGCAAGGGCGGAGAAGGGCATGTCCCGCATCGCCGGGAATCGCCGCAGCAGGCTGCGGCCGATCACCGTGTCGAGCGACAGGGCGCCGGGCCCGCGCAGTGCGACCAGGCCGAGCAGAGCCATCCAGGCGAGAGCATCGGCAGGGTGTGGCGTGGTCATCCCGATCATGGGCACCAGGACGACCAGCGCCAGGGCCACCGGCCGCGCGGCGAGGCCGAGCCCGACCAGAACGGAACCGACGAACGCCGCCGCCGCGCCGAGGGGCGCGGCGTCCGTCATGGCCAGGCCCGCGACGAAGACGGCCGACGCGATCCACAGGCGCAGGACCAGCAGATAGGGCGGTCCGGCGAAGCGGGTGAGGGCGGCGAAGCCACGCGCCACCGGCCGGGCCAGCGGGACGGCCGTCGCCGTGGCGCCGCGGCCGATGCGGCGGTCGAGCGAGATCGGCCCGGCCCCCATCACCGCATACCACCCGAACAGCGCCGCCTGCAGCAGGTTGGTGTCGAGCGGCAGGTAGGCGTATTGCACCACCAGCGCCAGGGCCAGCATCGGGACCGCGGCGAACCGCGTCGCCAGGCCCAGCGCCAGCAGCACCGGCCCGACCAGCTCGACCGTGACGCCGAGCCACGCCGCCAGCACCGGGTTCATCCAGGACACCGGGTATTCGTGCGCGGCTAGGAACAGGGCGGCGTTCCAGTCCGAAGCCTTGACGATGCCCGACACCCAGAAGGCCTGGGCCAGCCCCAGGCGGATCGCGAGGTCCAGCACCGGGACGGCGCCGGCCTCGCCGATCCGGACCAGGTCGCGCCAGGCGGCAAGCGCCCGGGCGACGGGGATCGCCGCCCGGCTGCGCCAGGGCGCACCGGTGCGGGGATCGGCCGGTGTCGGCCGGTCGACGGTCATGATCCACTCCCGTGTCGAGGTCTGCCGACCCGCGCCTGGCGGAGTTTGTCCGCGACGGGTGCGGCTGCGAAGGCCGTGCCTGCATGGCTACCACCGCCCGGACGGGCCGGAGAAATACCGGCTGCCTTCGGATTCGATGCCCGGCGTCTATGGTTGGCGGCAGGCGGACCGCGCCCATCGACGCCGCGAGGTGGAGCCTGGCGCCGGTCTCGATGACAAGGGGGGATGTTCTGCTGGGTGGGCCGGCACGTCAGCGTGCCGAAGCCGAACCCGGGCGGATCGTGGCAAAGTCTCGCCCACGATCCGCGGATGCCGTGGCCCGGGCGGTGCGCCGGGCCGGCGGCCTGCTATTGGCCGGGCAGCCGGCTCATGGTCTTGATCGGGCCGCGGGGATTGCCGGACATCTCGGCGATCTTGCGGTCCTGGGCCTCGATGAAGGCGCGGGCCGGGGCCTCGCCGTCCAAGCCGTCGGCATCGGCGCGCGGAACCTTGCGGTTCGAGCTCAGCGACCCGTCCTGGTAGATGATGTTGAACAGCACAAAGGGGCTGTCGTTCGACTGCTTCTTCCGGGCCATGGCCGGTCTCCGATCACGGTTCGTGTCAGGACGGCTCGGTCTCGCCGTCCTGTTGCGGGGCGTCGCCGTCCTGCGGGGCTTCGCCGTCCGGCGTCTTGCGGCGCGCGGCTTCTTCTTCCCGGCGCTGCTGCTTCTCCAGCTTCTTCGCTTCCTTGGCGCGGTTGCGCTCGCTGCGCTGCTGATTGTAGTTCGGCTTGAACGGCATCGCCGCCTCCGATCCCCCGTGACGCCGTGGCGCCCCGGTTTTGCCCAAGGAAAAGAAGCGCCCGAGCGATCGGGCGCTTCTTCACGGCTTCAAACTGAAGGCTTAGACGGCCTTCAGGTTCTCGGCAGAGGTCTTGTTGCGCTTCGGGTCGCGCTGCTCTTCGTACGAGACCTTCTGGCCTTCATTCAGGCTGCGTAGACCGGCGCGCTCGACGGCGGAGATGTGGACGAACACGTCCGCGCCGCCGTTCTCCGGCTGAATGAAACCAAAACCCTTGGTGCTGTTGAACCACTTGACGGTGCCGGTCGGCATCGCTGTTCTCCCAGAAAAAATGGCGCCGCACGGGATCGCGCAACGCATCAGACGGTAACCGGGAAAGGCAACGATCCGAGGCCGCAATCGCGTGTGGCAGGCCGGCCGTCCGAACCAGAATGACCCGCCAAAGATGGGCGGGTTGCGTCGGAATGGCAAGGTTGAAAGGTTGCCGACCTGTTCCGGGCCGGTTTCGGCGCGGCAAACCACCCGCCATCAGGGGAACGGTAGCACGCAGATCGACCGCTGGAGACCCATGTTTGGGTTTGCCGCGGCGGCCGGCGTGGCGGATGCTCCAGCGAGGCGAAGCGCAGGGCCGTGACCATGGAACGCAGTCCGCGGATCGAACCACCCATCCTGTTCCTGCGCCGGAACGGGATCACCGCGACCATCGCTTCGGCGCTCGAGGCCGCGGCGTGGCTGGAAGGCCTGTACGACAATCTCCATGCCGCGGGATCCCACGACCGGCAGGAGGCCGGGGACAACCGGCCGGCGGATCTCGGCGAGATCGAGGCCCTGCTGTTCCGCCTGGTCGAGGAGATGGAGGCTGAGCCCGAGACGCTGAGCGCCGATCTGCGCGAGGCGCTGGTCGGCCTGATCGCCCGCTACCGCGAGGCCTACCCCGGCGGCGACTAGGAGGCTGGAGCTTCGGGCGCGTGCCGGCCGAGCGCCTTCGCGATCAGCCGGTACTTGACCCGGGCGTTGGTCATGTCGCGGAAATAGTTGACCAGGTCGCCCCAGGGGTCGTTGACCCGGGTCAGGCCGGAGATGAAGGCCACCACGGTGCCGACCTCGGTGCGCCCCTGGATCACGAACCAGCCGCCGACGAACAGGATGCCGATGACCCCGAGCTGGTGCAGCAGGTTCATCAGGAAGTTCATGCCGAACTTGCGGCGGAAGATCTGCATGTTGAGCTTGTAGATGTCGCCGACCCGCCGGCGATAGGTGCCGGGCTTGCGCGGGCCCCGCCGCTCAGCCGCCTCGTCGACGATCTCGACGCTCAGCGCGCGCAGCACCTTGATCCGCGATTCCGTGCGCCGGTTGATCGCCTTCTGCAGGAACGGGATGAACAGGAACTGCGGGAAGAACAGCACCACGGCGACCAGGGCCATCCAGGGCTGCAGCACCAGCATGTAGCCGAACACCGCGAGCAGGAGGCCGCCATTGAGGATGGCGTCGGAGATGCTGGCGCCGATGAAGCCGCCGACCGCCTCGACCTCGGACACGATGATCGAGATGTCGACGCCCTCCTGGCGCGCCGTCTCTGCGCCCTCTGTCCTCTTGGTCGTCTCCGGGCTGAGCTGCAGGCGCAGGCGGCGGTTGGCGGCCTCGCTGACCGCGCCGCGATAGACGTTGAGCCCGTACTTCAGCCCGCCCTGGACCAGCACGGCCGCGACATAGAGCAGGCCGAGCACGATGAGGTCGCGCAGCTCGTGCTTGGCCAGGGCGCCGTTGACGATGCGGCGCTGCAGCTCCAGCGGCGCCAGGTCGAGCAGGAACACCGCCACGGCCAGCAGTGACAGGAAGATCTGGTTCCGCCCGCTGACCTGCCAGATGTAACGATAGAGGCTGCGGGGCATGGTCGATGTCTTGCCGGCGGCGGCCCGCGGGGCGGCGACGTCATTCATGATGGTGCGGCGCCGATCCGACGGGAAAGGGGACGACAGCTAGCCGGATTTGCATTGGCGCAGCCTTGGCCGATCATCGCTTGCGGACGCGGTGGCAATAGGCCTTGGTTTCCCCAGGTTCCACGACCATGCATACAACCCCGCACATTCGTGCAATGATGGGCCGAATGCGATCGGCAGGCGGCGACACGGATGAAGATGTCAAAAGTTAACTTTTGCCACGTGACTGATGACTGTCGAGAATTGGATGGGTGGTTTGCAATCAAAGCTTTGATCTTTCGGCCACAATTCGCTTGTATGTTGGGAGGTTGCGGTCGATCGGCCGGATCGCAACGGATGGTCGGCTGAATGCAGCGGCAACTGGGCCTTGCGCCTTGGCGGAGGCGGCCTTTTCTCCAAAAGGTTACTCGATGACTAGCACTGCCGGTGCAGCGACGCCCTTGACGCCCGAACGAACCAAGCCGGGGATCCCGGCGGGAGAGGACCTGCTGCAGGCGTTGCCGGCAGCGGTCTACACCACCGATGCGACAGGGCGGATCACCTTCTACAACGATGCGGCGGTCGCGCTCTGGGGCGTCCGCCCCGAGCTGGGCCAAGCCGAATTCTGCGGCTCCTGGAAGCTCTATTGGCCCGACGGCACCCCGATGCGGCATGACGAATGCCCGATGGCGCTGGCGCTGAGGGAAAAGCGCGCGATCCGGGGCATGGAAGCCATCGCCGAGCGCCCGGACGGGTCGCGCGTCTCGTTCATCCCCTATCCGACGCCGCTGTTCGATGCCTCGGGTGAGCTCGTCGGCGGGGTGAACATGCTGATCGACATCACCGGCCGCGATCGGGACGACCAGTCCCGGAAGGCGGCCGAGCAGTCGGCGCGCCGGCTGGCCGCGATCGTCGAATCCTCCGAAGACGCGATCCTGGCCAAGGACCTCGACGGCATCATCACCGATTGGAACCAGGGTGCCGAGCGGCTGTTCGGCTACACCGCTGAGGAAACGATCGGCAGGCCGGTCACCATTCTGATCCCGCTGGAGCGGCTGGATGAGGAGCCGGCGATCCTGGCGCGCATCCGGCGGGGGGAGCGGATCGAGCACTACGAGACGATCCGCCGCCGCAAGGACGGCAGCCTGATCGAGATCTCGTTGACGGTCTCGCCGGTCAAGGACGGCAATGGCCGTGTCGTCGGCGCATCGAAGATCGCCCGCGACATCACCGAGCGGCGGCGCGCCGAGGAACGCCAGGCGATGCTGCTGCGCGAGATGAGCCATCGGGTGAAGAACCTGTTCGCCCTCTCGGGCGCCGTCATCACCCTCAGCACCCGATCCGCCAAATCGCCCGAGGACCTGGCGGAGCAGGTCCGGAACCGGCTGGGCTCCCTGGCCCGCGCCCATGATCTGACGCTGCCGGACCTGAAGCACGAGCAGGCGGTGACGCCGACCACGCTGCAGGCCCTGCTGCGGACCGTCGTCTCGCCCTACGAGGAGCAGGGCCGCGACCGCGTCACCACCGTCGGGCCGGAGGTGACCATCACCGGGCATGCGGTGACCAGCCTTGCCCTGCTGCTGCACGAACTCGCGACCAACGCCGCGAAATACGGGGCCCTGTCCACGCCGGCCGGCAGCCTGGCGGTCGAATGGGCGGTCGAGAACGGGACGCTGTCGTTGACCTGGGCGGAGCGGGGAGGGCCGTCGGCCGGGGACGGCGTCGGTGCCGAGGGCTTCGGGACCTGGCTTGTCGACAGCACGATCAAGCGCCAGCTACAGGGCCAGATCTCCCGTCGCTGGGATACCGATGGCCTGACCATCGAAATGTCGATGCCCCTGGACCGCCTGGCGGGGTAGGCGATGATGCACGCATCGGTTGGTCGACGGAACCCGACCGGCCTGCTCCCGTTGAAGTCAATGCCAGCCGGCCTGCCCCCGGTCCGCTTCGGCGGGACAACCATTCGTGGAGCATCCGATGGCGGCGATCCTCATCGCGGAAGACGAACCCTTTTCCAGGATGGTCGTGGAAGCGGCCGCCCGGGATCTCGGCCTGGAGCCGCTGGCCGTCGCCGATGGCGATGCCGCGATCGCCCAGGCCAGGGCCGCGGAGTCGCTGGAGGTGCTGTTCACCGACATCCACATGCCGCCCGGCCCCGACGGCTGGGCCGTGGCCCGGGAGGTGAGGCGGATCCATCCCGATATCCGCGTCATCTACACCAGCGGCCAGGCCGGGCCAGAGGATTACGAGCGCTTCGCCGTGCCCGAATCCTGCCTGCTGCCGAAGCCCTAGACATCCATCGAGCTGGTGGCGGCGATCGCCGGCGAAGGCCTCTCCCACTGACCGGGCGGCACACGGCACGCCACCGCCGCTAAGCTGGGCCGCCGGGCTGGATTGCCGCGGCAAATCTCGAGGGGGGCTTCGTGCCGATCCATCCATCGCCCGGGCCGGGCCCTGCCGCACCGACCTCAGGCCCCCGCACATTGTGGGTGGGCGTCGCCCTGGCGGCCGTCCTGCTGCTGCCGATCGCGGCTCTGGCGGCAGAAGGCCGCGGCGGCGCGCCGTCCACCGCCCTGTTCGTGGCGCAGATCGTCGTGCTGATGCTGGTCGGCCGCCTGTTCGGCGAGGGCATGCAGCGGATCGGGCAGCCGGCGGTGATGGGGGCGATCGTCGGCGGCATCCTGTTGGGCCCCTCGGCCCTCGGCGCGCTGTGGCCCGACGGCCAGCGGATGCTGTTCCCGTCCGATCCGGCGCAGAAGGCGATGATCGGCGGCGTGGCGCAGTTCGGCGTGCTGATGCTGCTGCTCCTCGCCGGGATGGAGGCCGATCTCGGCCTGGTGCGCCGGGTGCGGCGCGCGGCGGCCAGCGTGTCGCTCACCGGCATCGCCATCCCCTTTGCCTGCGGCTTCGCCCTGGGCTGGTTCCTGCCCGAAGGGCTGCAGCCGGACGGCGGGTCGCGGCTGATCACGGCGCTGTTCCTGGGCACCGCGCTGTCGATCTCCTCGGTCAAGATCGTCGCCATGGTGGTGCGCGAGATGGGCTTCGTCCGGCGCAATGTCGGGCAGATCATCCTCGCCTCGGCCGTGATCGACGACACGCTGGGCTGGATCATCATCGCCATCACCTTCGGCCTGGCCGGCAGCGGCAGCCTGGACCTGTTCGCCGTCGGCCGCACCGTCGTGCTGACGCTGCTGTTCATCGTCGCCAGCCTGACCATCGGCCGGCGCCTGGTGTTCTGGATCATCCGCTGGGTCAACGACCGCTTCCGCAGCGAGCTGCCGGTGGTCACCGCGGTGCTGGTGATCATGGGCGGCATGGCGCTGATCACCGACGCGATCGGGGTGCACGACGTGCTCGGCGCCTTCATGGCCGGCATCCTGGTCGGCGAATCCCCGATCCTGACGCGCCAGATCGACGAACAGATCCGCGGCCTGACCACGGCGCTGTTCATGCCGGTGTTCTTCGGCCTGTCCGGGCTGGAGGCCGACCTCACCATCCTCGGCGACCCGCGCCTCCTGGCCATCGGCCTCGGCATCGTCGCCATCGCCAGCATCGGCAAGTTCGGCGGCGCCCTGCTGGGCGGCTGGTTCGGTGGCCTGTCCGGGCGCGAGGCCCTGGCGCTGGGCTTCGGCATGAACGCCCGCGGGTCGACCGAGGTCATCGTCGCCTCGATCGGCCTGTCGATCGGCGCGCTGAGCCAGGACCTGTTCAGCATGATCGTGGCCATGGCGGTGATCACCACCCTGATCATGCCCCCGACCCTGCGCTGGTCGCTGCGGCGCCTGCCGGTGGAGGCGGAGGAGAAGCAGCGCCTGGACCGCGAGGCGTTCGAGGCCCAGGCCTTCGCCCCCAATCTGGAGCAGTTGCTGCTGGCCGCCGATGACGGGCCCAAGGGCCGGTTCGCGGCGCGGCTGGCCGGGCTGCTGGCCGGCAGCCACCGCATCGCCGTCACCGCCTTGATGCTGCGGCCGGAGGAGGGCGGGAAGGAATCGGCCAGGGCCGAGCGGCCGGACGGGATCGTGGCCGCCCAGGCCGAGGCCGGCGCCGCCCGGGTGGCGGAAGGCGAGATGGAAGGCGAGGGCGGGGCGGTCGACGTCGTCTCGATCGAGACCGAAGCGCTGAGCGGCGACAGCGTGGCGGCGGAGGCGGGGAAGGGCTACGACCTGCTGATGATCGGCGTCGAACCCACCGCCGCGCGCGGCGGCGGCTTCGACCCGCGGGTCACCGAGCTGGCCACCGGCTTTCACGGCCCCGTCGCCATCGCGGTGGCCCGCGGCGTGCACCAGGACGACCCGCTGGGCGGCCCGCTCGACATCCTGGTGCCGGTCAACGGCACGGAGGTCTCGCGCCGGGCGGCCGAGGTCGCCTTCGCCCTGGCCCGCGCCGGCAACGGCTCGCTGCACGCCCTCTACGTCGCCACCGGGCAGGAGGGCGCGGCCCGGAATCGGCTGCTGGGGCCGGTGCCGGGGGAGGCGGGGCTGAAGCAGCTGGTGCCGATCGCCGAGCACTATGGCGTGACGATGGAATCCTCGATCCGGGTCGATGTGGCACCGGCCGACGCGATCCTCCGTCAGGCCCGGCGCGGCCGGCATACGCTGATCGTGATGGGCGTCCGCCAGCGGGCGGGCGACGGCCTGTCCTTCGGCGAGGTGGCGGACGCGGTGCTGGAGAGCGCCGACCGCTCCATCCTGTTCGTGTCGCAGGAGGGGTAGGAATCGCAAGGCAGGCCGGGAACCTTTTGGGTTCCCGGGCCTTATGTTACCCAGATGGGCCTTCCGCCATCCGCTCGCAACGGAGTCCGGCGATGATCATGATCAAGTCAACGGTCCTTGTGATAGCCGCAGGTACGGCGCTCGTCGCCTCTCCGGTGGCCAGCGTGCATCGGGCTCAAAGCGATACCGCGATTCAGGGTTTTGCCTCGCCCGATGCGGCCGAAATCGATGCCGTCGCCCTGGTCGGCGCGGACGGGCATGCGCTCGGCGGCATTGTGCCCGCCAGCATCGTCGGCACCCGCAGCGCCGCGGCCGGCCTGGGCGCCGCGGCCGGCGCCGCCGCAGCGACGATGCATTACTAGCCAGCCGGCCGGCGACGTCGGGGACAGCTGAGCGGAGCCAGGGGAACCGGCGGCACGGTCGTCCTGTTCCCTGTCCACGCCCCCTCCCAGCGCCAGGCCGGATGTAATGCAGCCAGACAACGGTCGATCCCCGGGCAGCCTGCCGGCCCTGTCGGCCGACAAGATCGCCGCCCTGTCGCCCAGCGGGGTCCTGCTGATCCTGGCTGCCATCGCGGCGCTGTATTTCGGCCGCGACATCCTGATCCCCTTCGCCCTGGCGATCCTGATCAGCTTCGCCATGGCGCCGGTGGTGCAGCAGCTGCGCAAGCTGGGCGTGCCGCGGATGCCGTCGGTCCTGATCGTCGTCGCCTGCCTGTCGCTCGCCGTCGCCAGCTTCGTCGTGGTGCTGGCCAGCCAGACCATCGACCTGGCCGGCAACCTGCCGCGCTACCAGACCAATCTCGAAGCCAAGATCCAGTCGGTGAAGGAGGTTGCGCCGGGCGGCGGGCTGATCGACCGCCTGTCGGGCATGGTGGTGCGACTGACCAAGGAGGCCCGTTCCCAGGCCACCACGGCGCCGATGGGCGCGGGCGACGACCAGAGCCGCCCGGTGCAGGTCCAGGTGCTGCCCAACCCGCTGTCGCCCTTCGAGCTGGCCTGGGAGGTCGGGCGACCCCTGATCGAACCCTTCGCTATCGCAGGCATCGTGCTGGTCTTCTCCGTCTTCATGCTGTTGGAGCGGGAGGACCTGCGCAACCGGCTGATCTGGCTGCTCGGGCCGCAGGACCTGACCCGCGCCACCGCGGCGATGGACGACGCGGCCCAGCGGCTGAGCCGCTTCCTGCTGGCCCAGGCCCTGCTCAATCTCGGCTACGGCACCGCCTTCGGCCTCGGCCTCCTGATCATCGGGGTGCCGAACCCGGTGCTGTGGGGCCTGCTGGCCGCCGTTCTGCGCTTCATCCCGCTGGTCGGCGGCCTGGCCGCGGCGATCCTGCCGACAATCCTGGCCTTCGCCATCGACCCCGGCTGGCTGATGCCGATCGAGACCATCGGGCTGTTCGTGCTGCTCGACATCATCGTCGTCAATGCCGTGGAGCCGCTGCTCTACGGCTCCAGCACCGGCCTGTCACCCTTCGCCGTGCTGTTCGCGACGATCTTCTGGCTCACCTTGTGGGGCATTCCCGGCCTGCTGCTGGCGACGCCGCTGACCGTCTGCCTTGCCGTGCTCGGCCGCCACGTGCCGCAGTTCGGCTTCCTCGACGTCATGCTCGGCAGCACCCCGGCCCTGGCGCCGGAGGCGCATTTCTACCAGCGCATCCTGGCCGGCGATCCGCTGGAGGCGTCGGAGCTGGCGGAGCGCCACATGCTGCAGCAGTCGCGCCAGGCGCTGTTCGAGACCATGCTGCTGCCGGCGATCCACATGGCCCAGGCCGACCGGCGCCGCGGCGCCCTGGACGGGCCGCGACGGTCGGCGGTGTGGTCCGGCATCCTCGCCGCCGTGGTGGATCTCGAGGACGACGTGCCCGACGGGCCGGCGGCGGTGCTATGCCTCGGCGCGCGGGACGATCTGGACCAGGCTGCGGCGCATATGGTCGCCCAGCTGCTGACGGATGCCGGCATCGCCTGCCGCTGCGCCGAGGGCGCCGGCGCGCTGCCGGGGGCGCCGGAGGCGGCGGTGGTCGTGGTGACCAATGCCGGGCCGGCAACCGAGCACCAGCTGGGCCGGCAGATCCGCCGGATCCGCCGGCGCATCGGTTCGCAGGCCGTGCTGCTGATCGCCCTGTTCGAGCCCGACGACGTCGAGGCCCGGGTGCTGGAGCCGACGGAACCCAGGACCATCGTCACGCGGGGGTTCGCCGCGGTGACGACGGTGGTGTCGCAGCAACTGCCGCGGCCGGCGGCGCCGGACGAGCCGGCCGCCGCCGTCGAAGGCCTGCCCCCGGACATCGCGGCGGCCTGACCTCCCTGGCCGGAACCAAGGCCGCGACGGTCCCGTTCCCCAGGGGTGAGACCCGCATGGGAGGCAGGAATGACGACGTCGCGAAGCCACACCACCCCCGAACAGCAGCCGAAATCCCCCGAGCACAAGGCGGCCAAGGCCAGCCGCAAGGTCGACGAAGCGTCGGCCGACAGCATGGATGCCAGCGATCCGCCGTCGTTCAATCCCGGCACCGCCGGGACCGGGGAGGACCGCCGGTCGGCAAAGCCGGTGCCGAAGGCCCCCGCGCGCCGCTGACGGCCTGCCGGTCGCCTTAAAAGCCCAAATCTGTTCGCCTGAAGAGGAGAGGCCGTCGTGGACGACCTGGACCAGCGCATCCGCGCGCATGCCCATCGGATCTGGATCGAGGAGGGCCGCCCCGAAGGTCGGGAAGAGGCGCATTGGGAGATGGCGCGAGAGTTGGTGGCGATCGAGGACAACCAGCGAGACGCGACCCGGCCCAACCCGGTGGCGACCGAGGGCGAGACGGCCCTGAACTCCGAGCCGGTCGAGCCGATCGAGGCGGTGGAGTCCCTCGGCGACGTGCCGGGCATCACCGACCAGGGCGAACGCCCGGCCTATCCGAAGCGCAGGCGCAAGCAGGCCGGCTGACGCCGCCATCGCCGCGACCAAGGGCTGGCCGGCCCGTCCCGGCTTGAATCAGTGGTAGCCTGTGGCGGACGAGCAGCCGGAGAGGGGCGCCTTGGACGTTGCAGATGGATTATCCCGGGACGGGCATGACGATCTCGCCATCGCCCGTGCCCTGGAGGAGGACATCATCTTCGGGCGCCTGGCGCCGGGAAGCCGGCTGACCGAGGACAGCTTGCTGGCCCGCTTTGCCGTCACCCGCCACGGCGCCCGCCAGGCGCTGGCGCAGCTGGAGACGATGGGCATCGTCATCCGCGAACGGAACAAGGGCGCGACGGTGCGCTCGCTAAGCCCACAACAGGTGCGTGAGATCTACGATGTCCGCGAGCTGCTGCAGCGGCAGGCGGCGCTGTGGATCCCGTTGCCGGCCCCGGCCGAGCTGATCGAGCGGCTGTCGGCGATCCATCTCGACCATGGCCGCTGCATCGCCCAGCGCAACCTGCGCGGGGTGCACGAGGCCAACGACCGGTTCCACCTGACCATGTTCGCCGCCTGCGGCAACGCCCAGCTGGTGCAGACGATCGAGCACTACATGCGGCTGAGCCTGCCGGTGCGCGCCCATTCCATGGCCGATTCCGAGGCCCTGAAGGTGTCGCACGAGCATCACCGGCTGATGATCGAAATGCTGAAGGGGCGCGACAGCTGGGTGCTGGCCCAGCTGTGCGTCGACCATCTGCAGCCGAGCAAGCGGCACTACCTGTCCCTGATCCAGCCCGGCTGACCCGGCGGCCCGAAGCCGCCGGGATGCGGGCCCTTAGGCCTCGATGCGGATCAGCGACACGCCCTGGCGCGGCAGGGCCAGGCGCAGGGTCAGCCCGTCGCCGGACCGGTCCGCCGCGACCGCCTCGTCGACCCGCTGCAGCCGGCCCGCCGCCTCCAGCCGCTCGTACTCCGCGCCGGTCAGGGTCTGCGGCGCGCCCATCGCCTGCCACACGCCGAAGGCGTTGGAATGGTCGGCATCGATGCGGTAATGCCGGATCGCCGCGCCCGACGGGACACCGACGACGGAGAGAGTGACCTCGGCCGTCGGACCGGCCTCGTCGTCGTCGTGATAGTGCCAGACCAGGACGCTGACGCCGCCCTCATCGCGGGTGGCCACGGCGTTGACATGGGGCGTCTCGCGGACGCCATGCGCCATCACGTGCTCGATGCCGACCGCATGGGTGCTGGTGGTGGCGAGCCAGTCGCCGCCGAGCATGCCCAGCATGCGGAAGGCGTTCATCACCGCCTTGTCGATGCCGTTGGTGGCGAGGTCGCGGAAACCGTCGAAATAGGGCTGGTCCTCGAACAGGAACGCCCAGGTGACGGCGCCCTCGATCGGGATGCCGGCGCGCTGCGACAGCTCATAGGTCCGCAACATGGTCTCGACCACATAGACGCTGTAGAGCGGGCCGTTGCGGTAGCCGTTCTGCGGGTGCACCCGGGCCGAACAGGCGGCGCAGCCCTCGGGGTCGGATTCGCCAATCACGACCGGCAGGCCCTTCAGCGACGGGAACTCGTTGATGATCGACAGGTTGGTGTCAATGTCGCGCAGGTGCTTGTGGGCGCCCATCCGGACATGGTCCCGGTAGATCACCGGGTTGCCCTTGGCGTGGAAGGCGATGAAGTCGATCGGCGAGTCGTTTTCGACGACATGCTTCAGGAAGCCGCGCAGGAAGGTGATGGCCTTCTCGTTGCCGAAGGCGCCGCAGGTGTGCGGCCCGCCGACCCGGGCGTTCGGCAGCGCCCGCTTCACCGCCCGGGCGCTGACGTCGTACATGGCGCAGAATTCGGGGATGGTGCCGGTCCAGTAGTGCCCGTCGGGCTCGTTCCAGACCTCCCAGGGCCAGCCCGAGACCACGTCCTCGCCATAGCGGTCGGCCAGGTGCCGCGCCCAGGCCTCGACCAGGTCGCCCCATTTCTTCAGATCGTTCGGCGGCGACGCCCAGCCGGTGGTGATGCTGGCGTAGCGGTCCTCCGGCACCCAGCTGTGCTGGTAGGGGCCGGGGTCGCTGGACAGGGCCTGCGGGGTAAATCCGATCTGCACCAGCGGGATGGCACCGGCCTCGACATAGGCGTCGAAGATCCGGTCCATGATGGTCCAGTCATAGACGGGCTTGCCGTCCGGGCCTTCGGTGTAGGCGTTGGTCGAGCCCCATTTCAGGGCCGGCGTGCCGTCGCCCGTGGTCAGCAGGTTGTGGGTGCGGACCCGGATCGGCTCGGGGCTCAGCTCCGCCAGCTCGCGCAGCAGCTTCCGCCCGTTGTCGGTGTAGGTGAAGTTCGGCTCGTCATAGCCGAACCAGTTCCACAGCGGCCGGTAGGGCCCGGTCGGGCGGTCGGACCGGACATCTATTCCCACAGCGAATGAACTGACCATCGGTTGTCCTTCTCGATCCGTCCGGGACTGCCGGCCGCAGCGGCGCCGGAAGGGCCGCCGCTGCGGCCGCTTCAATCGGACGAGGCTAGGCGATGGAGGTATTTTGTCAATAATCCGATTTGCGGCGCGCTCCCGCTCGACCCACGGTTTGCAAGGAACTGGCTGATAAATGCGAATTTTTTAAACTTCGTGGGTTGCCGTACTCGAAATATTGTCGATAAATGACGAGCGCGCTTCGGGAGGCGCGCCGGCCGACGCCGTCACGGCGGGATCCGAAAGAGAAGAGCTCGCGATGCACGAGTTTTCGAGGAGGAGCCCCATGAAGGTCTTGCGAAACGTGGCGCTGGTCGTGGCGATGTCCCTGCTGGCGCTGCCGGCGCTGGCGCAGGATTTCATCGCCGGCATTCCACGCAACGAGGCCCTGATCATCCAGGGCACGCCGGCCCAGAACGCCGACTGGTTCAACGTCTGGGCCCCCGGCGGCGGCTCCAACGTCAACGGCCTGCAGCAGCTGACCACCGACACGCTGTGGTTCATCAACCCCGAAGGCGGGGCCGACGCCTGGCAGAACGCGCTGGCGTCGGAGCGGCCGATCTACAACGACGACTTCACCCAGATGACGGTGAAGCTGCGCGAGGGCATCTACTGGAGCGACGGGGTCGAGTTCACCGCCGACGACCTCGTCTACACCGTGCAGACCCAGATCGACCATCCCGGCATGGGCTGGAGCGCCCCGTTCGCGCTCAACGTCGCCAGCATGGACAAGCCGGATCGCGACACCGTCGTGTTCCACCTGAAGGCGCCGAATTCACGCTTCCACACGCTGTTCACCTCGCGCTGGAACGCCGCCTGGATCATGCCCAAGCATGTGTTCGAGAAGGCCGGCGATCCCCTGGCCTTCCCCAACAACCCGCCGGTCTCGCTCAGCGCCTATGTGCTGAACAGCTACGACAAATCGGGCAACTGGGCGATCTGGCGGCTGCGCGACGACTGGCAGCGCACCAGCATCGGCATGGATTGGGGCCAGCCCGCGGTGAAGTACGTGGTCTACCGCGCCGCCGGCAACCCGGACGCGCGCGTGATCGAACAGCGCAACCACAACCTCGACGTGATCAACGACATCACGCCCGAGGGCATGTTCACCATCATGCGCGACGCCGCGACGTCGTCGACCGCCTGGCGCAAGACCTTCCCGTTCGCCCATCCCGACCCGACCCTGCCGTCGGTGCTGTTCAACACCAAGGAGAAGCCGTTCGACAGCAAGGATGTCCGCTGGGCGCTGACGCTGGCGATCGACATCCGCGCCGTCGCGCTCGGCTCCTACCGCGGCGCCGCGACCCTGTCGGCCCTGGCCGTGCCGCCGACCGGATCGGCTCCGGACGACTATTTCCGCCCGTTGCAGCAATGGCTGACCGATTTCGAGCTCGACACCGGCAGCCGCAAGATCAAGCCCTATGACCCTGCCATCTCTGGCCAGATCGCCAACATGGTGCGGCCGACCTGGGGCGACCAGATCCCGACCGACCCGGCGGAGCAGCAGAAGGCCTTCGGCTTCGGCTGGTGGAAGCAGGACCTGCAGGCGGCCACCGAGCTGCTGCAGAAGGCCGGCTTTACCAAGCAGGGCAACCGCTGGATGAAGCCGGACGGCACGCCCTTCCGCTTCCGCCTGCAGGTCGAGGGCGACGCCATCCCGACGCTGGCCCGCGCCGGCACCACCATCGCGCAGCAATGGTCGCAGTTCGGCGTCGACGCCAAGGTCGAGGTGGCGGGGCCGACCAACGGCCAGCGCCTGACCGCCGGCGACTTCGACACCGCGATCTATTGGTCGATCGAGACCTGGGGCGGCCATCCCGACCTCAGCTTCTTCCTCGACAGCTACCACTCCCAGTTCATCAAGCCGCTGGGCGAGATGCAGCCGCCGCGCAACCTGCAGCGCTGGGAATCGCCGGAGCTGGACCGCCTGATCGAGGCCAACCGCTCGGTCGCCTTCGACAGCCCGAAGGTGCTCGAACTCGGCCGCGACTTCCTCAAGCTGGCGGTCGAGCAGATGCCGATGATCCCGCTGATGGCCTACAACAAGTTCGCGCCCTTCGACACGACCTACTGGACCGGCTACCCCAGCGTCGACGACCCCTATTCGGCGTCCGGGCCCAACTGGTCCAACCTGCGCTACATGATCGCGCGGCTGAAGCCGAACCCGGCCGCGCCGAAATCCTGATCCCCGCGCCATCGGGCGGGCGGCCCCGGCGCCGCCCGCCACGCCTTCCCCGGCAACCGAGAACGGGACGCCGATGAGCGACTTCTTCGTCTATCTGGCCAAGCGCTTCGCCCAGTTCGTCTTCGTGGTGTTCACCGGCGTCACGCTGGCCTTCGTCATCGCCCATCTGTCGCCGGTCGACCCGATCGAGCAGACGCTGTCGCTGCTGACCTCGTTCGGGTCGACCGATCCGCGCTCGGTCGCGGTTCTGCGCCAGGCTTTGACCGAGCTGTACGGCGTCAACGGCTCGCTGTTCCACCAGTACCTGGCGTTCTGGGGCCGCGTCGTCACCGGCGATTTCGGCCCGTCGCTGTCGGCCTTCCCGACGCCGGTGATGACGGTGATCCTGCGGGCGATGCCTTGGACCGTCGGCCTGCTGACGCTGTCGACCATCTTCTCCTGGATCGTCGGCAACATCCTGGGCGCGCTGGCCGGCTACTACCGCAACAGCCGGCTGCTGAAGCTGTCCGGCATCGTCATCATGGCGATGCAGCCGATCCCGACCTATATCGTCGGCCTGACCCTGGTGCTGCTGCTCGGCTATGTCTGGCCGGTCTTCCCGATCAGTGACGGGGCGCAGATGAACCTGACGCCGGGGTTCAACGGGGCCTTCATCGGCAGCGTGATCCTGCACGGCACGCTGCCGGCCCTGACCCTGGTGCTGGTCGGCCTCGGCGGCTGGTTCATCTCGATGCGGTCGCTGGTCTCGAACATCGTCACCGACGACCATGTGGTCTACGCCGAACTCGGCGGGGTGCCGTCGCGCGCCATCTTCAGCCGCTATGTCGCGCGCAACGCCATGCTGCCGCAAATCACCGGCCTGGCCCTCAATCTCGGCCATGTCTTCGGCGGCGCCGTGATCGTCGAATTCCTGTTCGCCTATCCCGGCATGGGCCGGCTGCTGATCGCCGGGATCTATGCCGGCGACTACAGCCTGGTCCTCGGCGTCACCACCATCTCGATCGTGGCGGTCGCCCTGGCCGTGTTCCTGATCGACATCCTGTACCCGCTGATCGATCCCCGCGTGAAACTGGGCTGACCCGATGTTCAAGATTCTGCGCGACCTGCTGCGCTACAATCTGGAGTTCCTGGCCGGGGTCGTCCTGACGGGCATCGTCCTGGTGCTGGTGATCCTGTCCTACGTCTCGCCCTATGACGAGATGGCGATGTATGCGGTGCCGCCCGACATGCCGCCGTCCTGGGAATACTGGCTGGGGACCACCTCGCGCGGCCAGGACGTGTTCTGGCAGATCACCGCGTCGCTGCGGAACACGCTGTATTTCGGCGCCATCGTCGCCGCGGTCAGCCGGGTCATCGCCCTGGTGGTCGGGCTGGTCTCCGGCTATGCCGGCGGCCGCGTCGACCAGGCCATGATGGCGGTGAACGACACGCTGGGAGCGCTGCCCAACATCCCGATCCTGCTGCTGATCTACTTCGTCATGCGCGACCAGATGTCGTGGTGGCTGCTGGCCCTGGTGGCCGCGCTGCTGGGCTGGACCTACGATTCCCGGCTGATCCGGTCGGTCGCGCTGAGCCTGAAGACGCGGGAGTTCACCCGGCACGCCGTGTTCTCCGGCATGCGGACGCCACAGATCCTGCTGCGCGAGCATCTGCCCTATGTCATGCCGATCGTGTTCTTCACCACCATGAACAACCTGATCTGGGCCATCGGCCTGGAGGTGACGCTGTCGGTCCTCGGCTTCTCCGACATCAACCGGCCGACCGTGGGCGGCATGATCTACTGGGCCAACTCCCACTCCGCCATGGTCGCCGGTGTGTGGTGGTGGGTGGCCTTCCCGATGCTGTTCGTCGCCATCCTCTTCCTGGGGCTGTTCATGCTGGCGATGTCGGTCAACGAGTACATCGATCCGCGCAGCCGGCTGAACCGCATGGGGGCCCAGTGATGCAGGACGTGCTGACGATCAGCGACCTCCGGGCCTATTACGTCAACGATCTGTTCGGCGTCAGGCGTGAGGTCCGCGCCGTCGACGGCATCAGCCTCACGGTCCGGCGCAACGAGGTCTACGGCATCGCCGGCGAATCCTCGAGCGGCAAGACCTCGCTGATCAAGACCCTGGCCGGCGCCATCCGCCCGCCGATGCGGGTGATGGGCGGGTCCGTGGTGTTCGATTTCGGCGGCCGCACCATCGACGTGTACCGCCAGCCGGAGGCGATGCGCCCGGCGCGGTGGCGGCACCTGTCGTACATCATGCAGGGGTCGATGAACGTGCTGAACCCGGTGCGCCGGGTGAAGCACGCCTTCAAGGATTTCGCCGCCCGCCACATCAGGCTCGACCCGTCGGCCTTCCGCCGGCGGGTGGAGGCGCATCTCGACCGGCTGCACCTGGCGCCTTCGGTGCTGGAGGCCTTTCCGCACCAGCTGTCCGGCGGCATGCGCCAGCGCGTCTGCATTGCCCTGGCCACCGTGTGCGAGCCCGAATTCATCATCGCCGACGAACCGACCACGGCGCTGGACGTGCTGGTGCAGCTCGACGTGCTGCGCCTGCTGAAGGAGGTGCAGACCCGCCTCGGCTCCTCGATCGTCTTCGTCACCCACGACATGTCGGTGCACGCCGCGATCTCCGACCGGCTGGGCATCATGTATGCGGGGCGGCTGGTGGAGGAGGGGGCGACGGCGGCGCTGTTCAGCCGGCCGCAGCATCCCTACACCGCCCATCTGATCGCCAGCCTGCCGCGCATCGGCGACACCCGGCCGCGCCGCAGCCTGCAGGGCCGGCCGCCCAACCTGTCGGCGCCGCCGATGGGGTGCCGCTTCCACCCGCGCTGCCCGCTGGCGATCGAACGCTGCGGCCGCGAGGTGCCGGACCTGCTGCCCAGCGCCACCGGCGGCCGCGTCGCCTGCTTCCGCGCCGGCGAGATCTCGGCGCCATGACCGGGGCCCTGCTCCAGCTCGACCGGGTGGTGAAGCGCTTCCCGGCCGGCGGCTTCTTCTCGCGGCGGCACATGACCGCGGTGCGGGATGTGACGTTCACTTTGGCCAGCGACCGGCCGGAGATCTTCGCCATCGTCGGCGAATCCGGCAGCGGCAAGTCGACCCTCGCCAAGATGATCCTGGGCAGCGAAAAGCCCAGCGCCGGCACGCTGCGCTTCGACGGCACCGACCTGGCGACGATCAGGACGCGGGCCGGGCGCGAGGCCTTCATGGCCAAGGTCCAGCCGGTGTTCCAGAATCCGTTCGAGGCCTTCAATCCGCTGACCCGGGTCGACGACTACCTCACGACCACGGCGCGGCGGTTCCGCGGGGCGGCGTCGCGGGCGGAGGCGGAGAGGCTGGCCGACGAGGCGCTGCAGCGGGTCGGCCTGTCGCTGGCCGAGGTGAAGCAGCGCTTCTCGCATGAGCTGTCGGGCGGCCAGCTGCAGCGCGTGGCCATCGCCCGTGCCCTGATCCCGGCGCCCCGGCTGATCGTGGCGGACGAGCCGGTGTCGATGGTCGACGCGTCGCTGCGGATGTCGATCGTCAACCTGTTCCGGGCGCTGCGGGACGACCTCAAGGTCTCGATCGTCTATATCACCCACGACCTGGCGACGACCTACTACATCAGCGACCGCGTCATCATCATGCAGAAGGGCGAGGTGGTGGAGAGCGGCGACACCCGCACCGTGTTCGACGCCCCGACCCATCCCTATTCGATCGCGCTGAAAGCCGCGGTGCTGCCGCCCGATCCGACCCAGGCCGCCGCCGCGATCCGCGGCGAACCGCTTCCGGCCGCCACGCCGGATGCGGAGCGGCCATTGGAACCGGTTCTCGTGGGTCCCTGAGGCCAGCGGGCGAGGGGAGGGTCGCGCCTACGCCGGTAGCGGTCCCGCCTCGGCCGCTGCAGCGGCGATCGCCTTTCGGCCCAGCCCCGATTTGACGATCCGGATCAGCTCCTCCTCGCTGGTCTCCGAGGTCGAGGCGTCGAACACGATCTCGCCGGCGTGCAGGAAGTTGATACGGTCGCAGACCTCGAAGATCTGGTTGTAGTTGTGGACGATCAGGATGACCGAGACGTTGCGCTCGCGGCGCAGCTTCTGGATCAGGCCGAGGACATGGGCGCTCTCGCGGACGCCCAGCGCCGCCAGCGGCTCGTCGAGGATCAGGATGCTCGGCGAGGCGTAGATCGACCGGGCCACCGCCACGCATTGGCGCTGGCCGCCCGACAGCAGGTCGACGGTGCTGTTCACGCTCGGGATCGAGATGCCGAGATTGTCCAGGTACTGCCGCGACAGCTCGCGCATCTTCTGGTTGTCGAGCAGGTTCAGACCCAGCACGCGCTTCTTGTACTCCCGGCCCAGGAACATGTTGTGGAAGACGCTGAGGTCGCCCACCAAAGCGAGGTCCTGGTAGACCGTCTCGATGCCGTGGCTGCGGGCGTCGCGCGGCGAGGCGAAGCGCACCTCCTTGCCCTTCGAGGTGATGGTGCCGGTGTCCGGCTGGTGGAAGCCGGACAGGATCTTGATCAGGGTCGACTTGCCCGCGCCGTTGTCGCCGACCAGCGCCAGCACCTCGCCCTGGCGCAGCTTGATGCTGACATCCACCAGCGCGGTCACGGCGCCGAAGCCCTTGCTGATGTGCGACATCTCGAGGATGACGGGGGCGTCGGGGCCCAGCGGCGCGATGGCCTGCGGGCCAGTTTCCGGATTCATACGCGCCTCCGCGTGCGCAGCCTGTCGACCTGGACGTTCAGGATCATCGCCGCGACGATCGCGGCCCCGAGATAGACGTCGGACACCGTCGCCTGGGCCCCGACCATGACCAGGCCGTTGTTCAGCGAGGCGACCACGAAGGCGCCGATCAGCGCGCCGATCGGCGTCCCGGACCCGCCGAGCAAAGAGGTGCCGCCGATCACCGCCGCCGCGATCGCCTGCAGGGTCAGGAAGGGGCTGCCGCCCTGGGGATCGGCCGAGGCGAACTGGGCGGTGTTGATGATGCCGGCGAAGGCCGCGCAGCCGCCGGCGATCATGAAGTTGTAGACCTTGATCCGGTCGGTCCGGATGCCGATCTCGCGCGCCCCGACGATGTTGCTGCCGGTGGCGATGGTGTGCAGGCCGAAGCTGGTCCGGTTCAGCACCAGCGCGATCGCGCCGACCACCAGGAGAGTCCACAGGAACGGCGTAAAGGCGGTGATGCCGAGCAGGGAGAAGACCGATCCCGCGGGGTCGGACAGGTTCTCGCCGAAGATCGCGTTGAACGGCTCCTCGACCGGGGCGATGATCGGCTGGCTGTTGTAGATCGAGACCACGATCCCCTGCAGGAAGAACAGGGTGCCGACCGTGGTGATCAGCGACGGCACCCGGAAGCGCACCGTGATCAGGCCGTTGATCGCGCCGACCAGCACGCCGACCGCCACGCTGATCACCGCCCCGACGGCCAGGGGCACGCCCCAGGTGATCGACAGCAGCACCATGATGTAGGGCGCCAGCGAGAAGGTGCCGCTGAGCGACAGGTCGATCTCGCCGGTGATCATCAGCAGGACCTCGGCCACGGCGATCAGGCCGAGCCGGCCGGTGTCGCGCAGCACGATGCTCTGGAACTGGGCGGTCAGGAATCCGCCGTCGCTGCCGAACTGGAAATAGATGACCAGGACGACCGCGACGACCGCGATGCTGACCTCGCGGTAGCGGGAGAGGAGGACCAGCGCCCTCTCCAGGATCGTGTCCGGCACCTTGACGCCGACCTTGCGCGCCTTCGCCCCGCCGCTGTCGTTGATTGGCACCATCTGCGCTTTCTCTGGCTCCGAATTCCGGAAGGGATCTCATCCGGCTTCGCCGCGCGGGAGGGCGGCGAAGCCGGATCCGCGGGACGCAGGTGTCAGGTCGGCTCGGCCGTGCTGCGGCCTTCGAAGCGCGTCTCGCCGACATAGGCGTCGACGTTGTCCTTGGTCACATAGGCCTGGCTGGTGTCGCTGTTGGCCGGGCCGACCAGCCCGCCGGAAAGCTTGTAGAGGTACATCTGCTGCACCGGCAGGAAGCCCTGGAGATAGGCCTGCTGGTCGGTGGTGAAGGCGACGTCGCCGGACTTGATGTAGCCCAGCGTCTGCGGGAACAGGTCGAAGCCGGCGGCGACCACGCCGGTCTTGGCCAGCCCGTATTTGTTCGACACGAAGCCGCAGGCATAGGTGTCGGACCCGCCGGTGCCGAACAGGCCGCCGACATTCTTGTGGCTGAGGTAGTAGCTTTCGACCCGCGAGATTTCGGTCGCCGGGTCCGGTCCGGTGTTGACCACGTCGTAGGTCATGCCTTCGCCGTGATCCTTGATCGCCTGGATGTAGCCGTCGAGGCGCGGCTGGGTGTTGAGCGAGCCGGGAACGCCGATCGACAGCATGACATGCCCGCCCTTGGGCACCATCGGGATCCACTTCAGGGCCGAGTTGTAGCCCGACTGGTACAGCGGCTGGCCGACATAGGACAGGCGCTTGTTCGGGCTGCCGGTCGGCACGTCGGCGTTGAAGGCGACGACCGGAATGCCGGCGGCGCTGGCCGCGGCCACCGCGGCGTCGAACGCCTTGGGGTCGACCAGGCAGACGGCGATGCCGTCGGCCTTCTGGGCGATCGCGGTCTGCACCGCGCTGACCATCTCGGACACCACGTTCTTCTGCGACCCGGTCCACTGGTAGCTGCAGCCGAAGGCCGCGCAGGCGTCCTGAATGCCGTAGATCGTCGGGGTGAAGAACTGGTCCAGCGTCACATGGCAGACGAAGAAGAACTTGTAGGGCTTCTTCGGCAGGCCGCTGGAGGCGTCCTCGGCCAGCGCCGTGCCCATCCCGCCGGCCAGGCCCGCGGCGCCGAGCCCCAGCGTGGCCGCGGTCCTGAACATGCCGCGCCGGCCGACCGCGCTGCCGATCAGCGCCGGCGCGTTCCTCTGGTTTCGGGTGTCGTCGTCCACGTCGAACCTCCCTCACTTGGCTTATGGGGACGGGCTGACCTGCCGCTGCAACACGAGCCAGAAGTCATCCAGTCCTCCGGTTACATTGTTGTATGACAAATTATGTGTCAAGCGGCACCAGGATCGTGATCGGCGGCCCCTACAATTCCGGCATCCTGGCCACCGGCGCCGTCCAGCGCGCGACCTTCAACACCCGGCTGGCGCCGAAGCCGGTGCTGCAGCGGGTCCGTCGGATCGAGGCGGTGTGTGCCCGGCATGGCGTGGCGCTGCCGGCTGCGGCCCTGCAGTTCCCCCTTGGACATCCGTCAGTGGTCGGCGTCATCCCGGGGGGCCGGTCGGTCGGGGAGTTCCAGCAGAACCTGGGGTCCCTGCAGCAGAAGATCCCGGCAGCGCTGTGGGCCGACCTCAAGGCCGAAGGCCTGATCGAGGCCGCGTCACCGGTGCCGCGAGAGGTCTGATCCGAGGGAGGGCAGCAATCCCGTCAGGCGCTGACCATGCGGTTGGTCTCGATGCTCTGCCGCAACCGCCGGGCGGCGATGCGGCCGAGGGAGACCGGTCCGATGCCCTCTCCCAGCGACAGGCTGCAGCGCCCGGCGTCCAGCCACTCGACGCGCTCCAACTGGTCCAGGTTGACGATCAGGGAGCGGCTGATGCGGACGAAGGGCGGCTTCGGCAGCTGCTCCTCGAAGTACCGCAGCAGCCGGCACACCAGATAGTCGCGCGCCCCCTTCAGGAAGACGCGGGTGAAATCCGCCTCCGCCGCCAGCATGGCCACGGTGCCCAGCGGCGCGATCACCGACCGGCCGTCGATGCGGAGATGGATGCGCTGGTGCGTGCCGTCATCCAGCTCGACATCGTCCTGCCGCTCCTCCCGTTCGGCAGCCACCGCGGCCCGGGCCGCGTCCTGGCCGTGCCGGCGCAGCCGGTCGATGGTGGCCGCCAGGCGCTGCGGGTCGACCGGCTTCAGCAGGAAATCCAGGGCGGACACGTCGAAGGCCCTGACGGCGTAGAGATCGTGGGCGGTGACGAAGACGATCGCCGGCGGCCGTGGCAGCTGGTCGATCAGGTCGAAGCCCCGGCCGTCGGTCAGTTCGACATCCAGGAAGATCGCGTCGGGACGCTGGGCCGAAGCTTGCGCCCGCGCCTCGGCCACGCTGCCGGCTTCGGCCACGATCTCGATATCCGCATGCGCCTGCAGCAGGCGCCGCAGGCCGCGGCGGGCAGGGGGCTCGTCGTCCACGAGCATCACGCGAAGCATGCGGGGCCTCTCAGCATCAGCCGGGCCAGGACGGTGTCGCCGTCCTCGGTCAGGGTCAATTCGTGGCGCTGGGGATAGTGCAGCTCCAGCCGGCGCCTGGTGTTGGCCAGGCCGACGGCGGGGCGGTCGCCGCTGCGCGCCACCAGCCGTCCGGGGTTGGTGACCTCGATCACGGTGGTGTCGTCGCCCGTCCGCCGCGCGGTCACCCGGATTTCCAGGGTCTCGGCGGAGGATCGCAGGCCGTGCTTCACCGCATTCTCGACCAGCCCCTGCACGATCAGATGCGGCACGGCGACGGAGCGGGCGGCGGGGTCCATCTCGACGACGCAGCGCAGCCGGCCCTCGAAGCGCAGCTCCTGGATGCGGACATAGGCCCGGACGGCCTCGATCTCGTCCGGCAGGGCGCAGACCGGCCGGCTCTGCTGGTCGAGGGAATAGCGGAGATAGGCGGCGATGCGGTGGGTCATCTCCAGCGCCGCGTCGGGATGGTCGGGGATTTCGGACGCCACGGTGTTCAGAGCGTTGAACAGGAAGTGCGGGTCCAGCTGCTGCCGCAGCTGCCGCAGCTCGGCCCGGGTCGCCGCCGCCTCCGCCTCGCTGCGCCGCACCCGCTCCGACCGCGCCTCGACATCGGCCTGGATCCAGAAATACGCCAGCGACCACCCCAGGAAGATCGCGGTGTAGTAGATCGCCGGGATCGCGTCGGCACGCGCCATGCTGGTGTGATCGAGCCCGGCAAAGAAGGCGTCCTTGACGGCGTTGACGATCGCCATCTGCAGCAGCCCGCCCAGGATCGAAAACACCACCACCAGCAGGACGATCACGGCCGGCCGACGCTGCGGCCAGGCCATCAGGGCCTTGTGCGCCAGGGCGGTCAGCCCGAAGCCGATCGGTTCCAGGATCAGCGTCACCGTCAGGGTCAGCGGGATGTCGTCGAAGGCGGCGACGCGCGAGACCAGGCCGAACAGCGCGATGAAGACCCAGGTGGCGACATGCACCCGCCAGAACGATCCCGCCGGGGCGGCCGGGGCGGGCGCCCTCTCCGCGGCGAAGCGGCCCTCATCGCCGGGCGATCCGTATCCTGCGACCGCGCTCATCGACTGCCGCCTTTTGTCCCGCAATGCCGGTGCGCCATCCGTCACCGTGACGTTTCATCGACCCGATCAGCCGATTCATCGAATAAAGAGTGCCACCAGCCGGCAATAATATAAGCATCTTATCCCATTGAAACGCTATTTCGCGTCCACCGGGAGGTCCGCCAAAAAACCTGACTGCCGGCTTGGGAGCCGGCCGAAGGGTGGCGAAGCCTCGTCGGTCGAGCAAGGGGGCATTGCATCATGCGGGCAAAGATCGACGGATCCCGGGGCATCGTACGCGCAGCAACGGCCGGAACCGTCCCGGCGGCATCCCGGCCCGGCATGCTGTGGCCCCGCCTGGCGCTCTTGTCCTCCGTCTCCGCCGCCGGCCTGCTGGCGGCGGTGCCGGGACATTCGGGCGAGATCGGCTGTTCCGGCAGCAATCCGGCCACCTGCAATATCGCCGGCGGCTCCTACAACCAGCGCGAATACGTGTTCCTCACCGGCGCGGCCGGCGATGACGACGTCAAGACCGGCGGCGCCTCGGACAATCTCAGCGTCACCAACAGCGGGACCTTCAATCTCGGCAGTGAGATCTCCCCCTTCATCATCCGGGCCGGCATCACCGCGGCGACGGAGGGCGGTGTCGGCCAGGACGAGGGCGGCGGCGGCGCCGGCGGCGCGGTATCCTTCACCAACAACGGCACGATGACGGCGACGCTGTCGACCTCCAGCTATCCGCTGTTTTACCTGATCGAGGCGATATCCGTCGGCGGTGAGGGCGACCAGGACAACAAGAACGACAACTCCAACGGCGGCACGGGCGGCGCCGGCGGCACGGTCACGGCCACCAACAACAGCCAGCTGAGCGTGACCGGCACGGTCTTCGACGGCATGTACGGCATCTTCGCGCTGAGCGAAGGCGGTAGGGGCGGCGAACAGAACAGCGCCGTCATCGACGACCAGAGGGGCGGCACGGGGGGCGCCGGCGGCAGCGTCACGACCACCAACAACAGCTCCATCCTGTCCGGCAACAGCTCCAATCGCCTGCAGGGCATCGCGAATGGCGGCGGCGTGGTCGCGAGTTCGCTCGGCGGGTCCGGCGGGAACTACAACGGCAATGCCGGATCGGGCGGGTTGGCCACCGCCACCAACAGCGGCACGGTCCAGATCTATTGGAACGCCGCCGCCGGCGGCGACCGGCTGCTCGGCATCGGCGCCCTCAGCGCCGGCGGCAATGGCATCGAATCGACCGATGACAGCGACAATGGCGGCAACGGCGGAAGCGCCAGCACCGCGACGGTCAACAACAATGGGCAGATCCTGGTCGACGTCACCAATGGCGGCAGCCTGGTGGGCGCCGCCATGGCGGCGGAGAGCCGTGGCGGCGACGGCGGCAAAGGTCCGGACAAGGACCAGTATGGCGGCGATGGCGGCATGGGCGGCAGCGCGGTCGCGAACCTGACCGGCGCCGGCACGCTGACCACCCATGGCGATTCGCTTTACGGCATCCTGGCGGAAAGCCTGGGCGGCCAGGGTGGTGACGCCAGCGACGGCACCGCCCTGGCGGGCACCGGCGGCGGCGGCGGGTTCGGCGGCAACGCCGGCGCTGTGACGGTCACCACCGATGCCCAGACCACCATCACCACCACCGGCACCTATGCCGCCGGCATCGCCGCGCATTCGATCGGCGGCGGCGGCGGCACCGGCAGCGATTTCCAGAGCGTGCTGGGCGGCCAGGGCGGCAACGGCGGCAACGGCGGCAATGGCGGCACCGTGACCGTCACCACCGCCGGGACGATCTCGACCTCGGGCGACCATGCCTATGGCGTGCTCTCGCAATCGATCGCGGGCAGCGGCGGCACCGGCGGGCTCGCGACCGGTGAGTTCGTCGCCCTGGGCGGCGACGGCGCCGGCGGCGGCACGGCCGGCGAGGCGATCGTCCGCAACAGCGGCGGCATCACCACGGGCGGCTACTCCTCGCACGGCATCATCGCCCAGTCGGTCGGCGGCGGCGGCGGCGCGGCGGGGTCCGCCACCGGCCTGGTGAGCGTCGGCGGCGACGCCGCGGGCACCACGGACTCGGATGGCGGCAAGGTCCTGATCAACAACACCGGCACGGTCACGACCGCCGGCAAGGCCGCGGTCGGCCTGATCGCCCAGTCGGTGGGCGGCGGCGGCGGCAGCGGCGGCGACAGCAAGGGCATCGCCGGCGTCGGCGGCTCCGGGTCGGCCGGCGGCAGCGGCGGCGAGATCGATCTGATCAATCTCGGCCGGATCCAGACGACCGGAGATTTCGGCCTGGGCGTGCTGGCGCAATCGGTCGGCGGCGGCGGCGGCAATGGCGGCGACGTCCTGACCGTCTCGACCATCGCGTCGATCGGCATCGGCGGCAATGCGGCCAATGGCGGCGACGGCGGCACGGTCTGCGTCGACAACACCGGCGCCATCTGCAGCGACGGCGGCGGCCCGGCCGGCCAGGCGGCGACCCTCACCACCGCCGGCAACTACGCGGTCGGCCTGATGGCGCAATCGATCGGCGGCGGCGGCGGCAATGGCGGCAGCGTCCAGAACTACAGCGCCCTGTCCTTCGTGGCGCTGCAGATCGGCGGCAAGGGCGGCGCCGGCGGCGCCGGCAACGGCGTGACCGTGCAGCAGAACGACCTGGCCGTGACCACCGGCGGCGCCCATGCCATCGGCGTGCTGGCGCAATCGGTCGGCGGCGGTGGCGGCAATGGCGGCGATGCCTCCTACTACAACGTCACCGTCGGCTTCAACGCCTCGCTCGTGGTCGGCGGCAGCGGCGGCAGTGGCGGCGGCGGCGGGGCCGCGGCCGTCAATCTCAACAACTCCCGGATCATGACCGGCGTCCCCGGCCCCGATGTCGACCCCGAAACCTACGCGCCGGACGATGCCTTCGGCATCGTCGCCCAGTCGGTCGGCGGCGGCGGCGGCAATGGCGGCAGCTCCAGCGCCGCCGATCTCGTCGTGGCGGTGCCGACCGGCGAAGGCGTATCCCTCGCCTTCAACTTCCAGGGGGCGGTCGGCGGCACGGGCGGCAGCGGCGGTGCCGGCGGGGCGGCCAGCGTGACCCTGAACGGCGGCAGCTCGGTCACCACGGTGGGTGACGGCTCGCATGCCATCGTGGCGCAGTCGGTCGGCGGCGGCGGCGGCAATGGCGGCGACGCCTCGGTCCTGTCCACCACGCTTGGCGACAAGAATTCGGTCGAGGTGACGGCCGGCATGAGCCTCGGCGGCGGCGGCACCAGCGGCTCCACCGGAGGCACGGTCACGGTTACGCTCGGCGATTCCAGCGGCGCCGTGGTCGGCAGCCCGCCGGCGCTGCAGCTGCCGCCGACCCAGCCGACCCCGGCCTCGACCATCGTCACCTATGGCAACTACGCCGATGGCGTGCTGGCGCAGTCGATCGGCGGCGGCGGCGGCAATGGCGGCATCGGCAGCAGCAACGCCTATTCCCAGGGCGGCGTGGTCAGTATCAAGGCCACGGTGGGGGTCGGCGGCACCGGCGGCAGCGGCGGCAATGGCGGCGCGGTCAATATGACCCAGTACCAGAACCAGACCATCCAGACCCTCGGCTCCGGCTCGCGCGGCATCGTCGCCCAGTCGATCGGCGGCGGCGGCGGCAATTCGCAGGGCGGCACGCTGTTCCTGGCCGCCGGCGCGGAAGGCTACGAGGGCCGGCTGTCCGTCGGGGTCGGCCGGACCGGCGGCAGCGGGGGCGACGGCGGCGCCGTCACCGCCAACACGGACGGCGCCATCACGACGGTGGGCGGCGATGCCGACGGCGTGATGCTGCAGTCGATCGGCGGCGGCGGCGGGCTGGGCGGGTCGATCGGTGCCGATGCCTCGTCCCACCCGATCCTCGACCGCATCGGCGAGTTCAAGGACAACAAGGACCGGCTGTCCGACGAAGGCAACACCTATACCCTGACGGTCGATGTTGGCGGCACGGGCGGCGGTGGCGGCAATGGCGGCGCGGTCGCGCTGACCCATTCCGGGCGGATCGCCACCGCCGGCGACTGGGCCGACGGCATCGTGGCGCAGTCGATCGGCGGCGGCGGCGGCGCCGGCGGGTCGTCGACGGCGTCCGGCAGCAAGGTCCAGGCCAACATCACGGTCGGCGTGGGCGGCAAGGGCGGCTCCGCCGCCACTGGCGGCAGCGTTGCCGCGATCTTCGACGACAGCCACAACAACCAGATCATCACGACGGGCTATGCCGCAAATGCGGTGGTGCTGCAGTCGATCGGCGGCGGCGGCGGCCAGGGCGGCGACGGGTCCGACCAGGCGGCCGGCAACCTGACCGTCGGCGGCGACGGCGGCGGCACGGGTGGCGGCGGCGGCAATGGCGGCACCGTCCAGATCAATCCGCTCACCGATGGCCGCGGCAGCTGGCTGAACGCCCAGACCGGCGGCGACGACGCCATCGACATCCTGGCCCAGTCGATCGGCGGCGGCGGCGGCACCGGCGGCGCCGGCAACAGCACCGCGGCCAAGAACGTCGGCGGCAGTGCGGTCGCGGTCGTGGTCGGCGGCAAGGGCGGCGTCTCCGGCAGTGGCGAGGCCGTCACCCTGACCACCGGACTCGGCCTGTCCACCTCTGGCGCCCGGGCCTACGGCATCGTCGCGCAGTCGATCGGCGGCGGTGGCGGCATCGGCGGCGCCGGGGCGGCCAACAACCTGGCCGGCCTGGCGCTCGGCGGCCAGGGTGGGGCCGGCGGCGGCGGCGGGGCGGTGACGCTGGATATCACCACCAGCAGCCGCATCACCACCCGCGGCGCCGGGGCGCATGCCATCGTGGCGCAGTCGATCGGCGGCGGCGGCGGCATCGGCGGCGATGCGTCGGTGGGCCTGTTCGCGCTGAACCCGACCGGACGTAACGGGGCGGGCGGCAGCGGCGGCGGCACCGGCGGCGCCGTTGCGGTCACGGTCGATGGCAGCATCGCCACCAGCGGCGCCAACGCCTTCGGCATCCTGGCGCAGTCGATCGGCGGTGGCGGCGGCTTTGGTGGGGACCAGTCCGGCGCCTTCGCCGGCAGTACGGACGCGACGGCGGCCGGCGACGGTGGAACCGTGGCCGTGACGCAAAACGGGTCGATCATCACCACGGGCGCAAACTCGACCGGCATCTTCGCCCAGAGCCAGGGCCCGGAGGACAACAACACCGTTACCGTGACCGTCAACGGCGCGGTCACCGGCGGTTCGGGGGGTGGCTCCGGCGTCTGGATCGCAGCCGGCCACGACAATGTGCTGACGGTGAATGCCGGCGGCAGCGTGTCGGCCGCCTCGGGCACCGCCATCCGCTACGACGGCGACTACACGACGGCTTCTGGCAGCCTGCTGACGGTCAACAACTACGGCACCGTCTCCGGCAACATCCTGCTGAACAACACCGACGGGCCAAACGCCGGCACGGTGAACAACTACTCCGATCACACGCTGATCGACGCCTCGCTGTACCAGGCGGACGTGATGAACCAGGGCCGGATGGTGGTCGGGCATTCCGGTACGACCGACAGCACCGAGATCACCGGCAACTTCACCCAAGGGGCGGCCGGCTCCCTGGTGGTCGACACCGACTTCAACAGCAGCACGGCGGACCGTCTGCTGGTGCGCGGCGACGCACAGCTGGGCGGGACGCTGGACCTGCAGGCCACCAGCCTGCGGCCTGGCCGGGCGCTGACCGTGCTGACGGTCGACGGCGCCGCCACCGGTGCGATCACGCCGGAGACGTCGCCGATCTACGGCTTCGCCCTGACGCCGTCGGGCCATGACTATCGCCTGTCGGTCGCCTCGGCCGATTTCGACGCGGATGCGATGAAGCTGGAGGGCAACCAGTCCAAGATCGCCCGCGGCCTGCAGGACATCTGGGATGCCGGCGGCACCGACAGCTTCGGCAAGCTGTTCGCCACCCTCGGCGCCGCCGCGGACCAGGGCAGCAGCAGCTACGGCAACCTGCTGAAGGACCTGTCGCCGGGCATCGCCCTGGCCCCGGCGCAGCAGCTGCAGGCCGGCATGGCGCGCTTCGCCAGCGGGCTGATGAGCTGCCCGGTGTTCAGCGGCACCGACGCCCTGACCGGCGAGACCGACTGCGCCTGGGCCCAGGTCACCGGCCGGTCGACCCAGCAGACCGCCGATGCCGGCACCTCCGGCTTCTCCAACGACAGCATCACCTATCAGGTCGGGGGCCAGCACGAGGTGGCGCCGGGCTGGTTCGTCGGGATGTCGGCCGCCTATCAGAACAGCTGGCTCGACGCCTATGACGACCGGGTCGACGGCAACGGCGACAGCGGCTATGTCGGCCTGACCGTGAAGCGCGAGATCGGGCCGTGGATGGTGGCCGGGGCGATCAGCGGCAGCTATGGCAGCTTCAGCCTCGACCGCCGGATCGCGGTGCCCGGCTTCGAGGACACCGCCTCCAGCGACCCTGATGTCTTCGCCGGGTCGGCGCGGCTGCGGGTGGCGCGGACCTTCGCGTTCTCCGAGATGTACCTGAAGCCCTATGTCGACCTCGACGCGATCTATTCGCGGATGCCGGGATACAGCGAGAACGGCGGCGGCGACCTCGGGCTGAAGGTCGAGGACAGCGACCAGTTCACCTTCGCCTTCTCGCCGTCGCTGGAAGTCGGCGGCCGGGTCGACCTCGACGGCGCCCAGCTGCGGCCCTACGCCTATGCCGGCGTCTCGATCCTCAGCGACGACGACTGGACGGCGAAGGCCCGGTTCGCCGGCGCGCCGTCCGGCACCGGCAGCTTCGACACCTCGTTGCCGATCGACGACGTGGTGGCGCGCATCGGCGCCGGCGTCCAGGTCTCGACCGCCGCCGGCTTCGACATCCGGCTGCAGTATGACGGCGAGTTCTCCGACCGCGTCTCCAGCAACAGCGGCTCGCTGCGCGCCATCATGCCGTTCTGATCCACGTCACCTTCAAGGCTTCGATCTTTCATCGAGGACATCATGCGCAGCACAGCTCGTCTCATCGGCACCCTGTTGATCGGTGCGGCAGCCCTGGGGGCGGCGCCTGTCGCCGCCCTGGCCCAGGCCGGGCCGGCGGCTGTGCCCTCGTTGTCCTGGCCGCGGGATTTCGACCATGGCGACCAGCGGATCGAGATCTACCAGCCGCAGGTCGAAAGCTGGAACGGCGACCACATCGCCGGCCGCGCCGCCATCGCGGTCGGCGCCAAGGAGGGCACCAGCCCGACCTACGCCATCGCCGAATTCAGCGCCGATGCGGACATCGACAAGACCGCCGGCCTGGTCCGGCTGCACGGGATCACCATCGACAAGGTCGACGCGCCGACCGCGCCCGACCAGGCGGCGGGGCTGCAGGCCGCGCTGCAGGCCCAGCTGCCAGCCGCAGGGATGACCGTCGCGCTCGACCATCTCCAGACCAGCTATGCCGCGCGGCAGCAGCTCGACGCCCAGGCTGCCGTGCCGGTGCGGAACGACCCGCCGCGCATCGTCTTCGCCGCGGCGCCGACCGTGCTGGTGCCGATCGACGGCGACCCGGTGCTGCACCCGGTCGACGGAGCCGCCGGCTACCAGCGGGTGGTGAACGCCCGCGCCCTGGTGCTGCAGGACGGGGGCGGGACCTTCCATATCCAGGCCGCCGGGTCCTGGTACGAAGCCTCTGCCCTCGACGGCACCTGGGTGGTGACCACGGCGCCCTCGGCGGCGCTGCGGGCGGTGGCGACGGCGGCCGCCAAATCGGCCGTGCCCGATCCGCTGCTGCCGGAAGGCGGCAAGGCGCCGGCGACCCCGCCCGCGCTGCTGGTGGCGACGCAGCCGACCGAGCTGGTGGTGACCGACGGGCCGCCGCAGATCGCGCCGGTCGCCGGGGTCGGGCTGCTGACCATGACCAATGCCGACCACGCCGTCTTCGTCGACCCCGGCAACAACGCCTACTACCTGCTGGTCTCCGGCCGCTGGTTCCGTTCGACTGGGCTGGACGGGCCGTGGGGCTTCGTCGCAGCGGACGCGCTGCCGGCCGATTTCGCGAAGATCCCGCCGGAAGATCCCAAGGCGGATGTGCTGGTCTCGGTCGCCGGCACGCCGCAGGCCAAGGAAGCGGCGATCGCCGCCGCGATCCCGCAGACCGCCACGGTGTCGCGCAGCAAGGCCAGCCTGCGCGTGTCCTATGCCGGCGGCGCGCCGGAGTTCCGGTCGATCGACGGCACGGCCTTGTCCTATGCCGTGAACACGCCGGTGCCGGTGATCCGGATCGACCCGACGCATTACCTCGCGGTGTCCAAGGGCGTCTGGTTCATGGCCGCGTCGGCGACCGGGCCGTGGCGCATCGCCGACGCGGTGCCGGCGGTGGTCTACGCCATCCCGGTATCGTCGCCGCTGCACTACGTCACCTATGTCCGGATCTATGCGGTGACGCCGCAGACCATCGTGGTCGGCTACACCCCGGGCTATCTCGGCGTCGTGGTCGGGCCTGATGGCACGGTGGTCTACGGCACCGGCTACAGCTACCCGGCCTATGTCTCGGGCGACGTCTGGTACGGATACCCCGCGACCTACGGCTACGGCGCCGGCTTCGGGCTGGGCGCGGCGGAGGGCTTCGCCTTCGGCTTCGCGGCCGGGGCGTTGTGGGGCGCCGCCTCCCCCTATTGGGGCCCGTATTGGGGCTATGACGGCGGCTATGTGAACTGGGGCTATGTCGACGTCAACCAGGTCAACGTCTACGGCCGCTGGGGCCGCGGCACGGTCACCCATGCCAGCGGCTGGAACGGCTGGACCGGGACGGGCTGGAGCGGCAGCCATGTCTCCGGCTTCAATCCCTACACCGGCGCCCATGGCCAGGCCGGCCGGGCAGGGGCCTTCGATTGGGACACCGGCGGCTATGCCGCGGGCCGCCAGGGTTCGTTCGCCAATCCCAGCACCGGCGTGGCCGTGGCCGGGCGCGCCGGCATCACCGGCAATGTCGACAGCGGCGACTACCAGGCCGGCCGCGAGATCGCCGGGGTCGACCGCCAGACCGGCCGGGCCGGCGCCGCCCGGACCACGGTCACGGGCAACGCCCAGGACGGCGACCGCTCGGTCGACCGGCAGGGTGCGGTGGTCAACCGCCGCACGGGGACAGGCGCGGTCTGGAACGACGGCAACGTCTATGCCGGCCATGACGGCAACGTCTACCAGCACACCGACGACGGCTGGCAGAAGCGGGACTCCGGCGGCTGGCAGCCGGCGCAGCGCGACGACCGCACGCTGGGCGATCTCGACGGCCAGCGCCAGGCCCGCGGCGTCGGCCAGCAGCGGCTGAACAGTTTCGGCGACGGCCGCCGGTTCCGGCGCTGACCGGAGCGGCCGCCGCGCCGCTCCCGGAGCACGACAAGCGATCTTGAAGACAGGCGGCAGGGCCGGCAGGCCGGACGCTGCAGAGGGTGGAGCCATGGCAACGATGTGGTCCCGAACGATCGGCGGTCCGGGGGGATGGACGGCGCGGCTGGTGCTGTTCGGCGGGTTGGGCGCCGGCCTGGCCGCCTGCAACGAGCAGAACGCCTATGTGCCGCCGCCGCCGCCCAAGGTGACGGTGGCGCAGCCGGTGCAGCAGCCGGTCACCGCCTATCTCGAGCTGACCGGTTCGACCGAGGCCTTCAACGCCGTCGATCTCGAGGCCCGGGTGCAGGGCGACCTCGTCGCCATCGACTACCAGGACGGCGCGCTGGTGAAGCAGGGCACCACGCTGTTCCGGATCCAGCGCGACACCTATGAGGCGCAGCTGCAGCAGGCCAAGGCGGAGCTGATCCTGCAGCAGGCCGGGCAGGCGAACGCCCAGTCCGAATACAATCGCCAGGCGTCGCTGGGGAAGAACCAGTTCGCCTCCGAGGCCCATGTCGAGGACGCCAAGACCCTTCTCGACCAGAAGACGGCCGCGGTGATGCAGGCGCAGGCCAATGTCGACCTCGCCACCATCACCCTGGGCTACACCGAGATCACGGCGCCGTTCGACGGCGTCGTCACCGCGCATCTCGCCGATGTCGGCGCCCTGGTCGGCTATGGCGGCCCGACCAAGCTGGCCAGCCTCGTCCAGACCGACCCGACCCACGTCACCTTCACCGTCAGCGAGCAGCAGGTGCTGCAGGTGAAGCAGGGTCTCGCGGCCCAGGGCCGCAAGGTGTCGGATCTGCACGAGGTGCCGGTCGAGATCGGGCTGCAGACCGAAACCGGCTACCCGCACCGGGGCACGATCGACTACATCGCCCCGCAGATCGACCCCAGGACCGGCACCCTGACGGTGCGCGGCCTGTTCGAGAACAAGGATCTGGCGCTGCTGCCGGGCCTGTTCACCCGGGTGCGCGTCCCGGTCGGCCCGAAGCAGGCCGGGCTGCTGGTCGACGACACGGCGATCGGCACCAGCCAGCTCGGCAGCTACCTCCTGGTCCTCGGCAAGGACGATGTGGTCGAGCAGCGCCGCGTCACCCTCGGGCCGGCCGACGGGGCGTTGCGCGTGGTCCGCGACGGCATCGGGCCGGACGACTGGGTGGTGATCGGGGGGATCCAGAAGGCCATCCCCGGCAGCAAGGTCGCCCCCGACAGGGCCGCCATGGCCAGCCAGCCTGCCGCCGCCAAGCCTTAGCCGCCGTCGCGCGTCACCTCCAGTCCCCAGAGGGGTCCCATGTTCTCGCGCTTCTTCATCGAGCGGCCGGTTCTCTCCAACGTGCTGGCCCTGGTCATCGTGCTGATCGGGGCGATATCGTTGCTGCGCCTGCCGATCTCGCAATACCCCAACGTCGTGCCGCCGACGGTGCAGGTGACCACGGTCTATCCCGGCGCCAGCGCCCGGACGATCATGGACACGGTCGCCCTGCCGGTCGAACAGCAGGTCAACGGCGTCGAAGGCATGATCTACATGCAGTCGACCAGCGCCAGCGACGGCACCTACACCCTGACCGTCACCTTCGACATCGGCACCGACCCCGACCTGGCCCAGGTGCTGGTGCAGAACCGGGTCGCGATCGCGCTGTCGTCCCTGCCGCAGGCGGTGCAGGTGCAGGGCGTCAACGTCCAGAAGAAGTCGACCGCGGTGCTGCAGTTCATCACGCTGTCCTCCGCCGACGACCGGTATGACGGGCTGTTCCTGTCGAACTACGCCGTGATCAACCTGGAGAAGGAGCTGGCCCGGCTGCCCGGGATCGGCAACGTCACCGTGTTCGGCGCCGGCCCCTACGCCATGCGGGTGTGGATGGACCCGGACAAGCTGCAGGCCTACGGCCTGGTGCCGGCCGACGTCGTCGGCGCCATCCAGCAGGAGAGCCAGGAGGTCACGGCCGGCATGGTCGGGATGCCCCCGGCCCCGGACGGCCAGAACTTCCAGTACACCGTGAACGTCGCCGGCCGGCTGGACGCCGCCGCCGATTTCGAGACGATCGTGGTCAAGGCCGACAACCAGAACGGCGGCCGCCTGGTCCGGGTCCGCGACATCGGGCGGGTCGAGCTGGGGTCGCAGAGCTACAGCCACACCGCGACCCTGAACGGGCATCCCACGGCCGCCATCGGCATCTTCCAGCTGCCGGACGCCAACGCCCTGGCGGTGGCGGGGGAGGTGCGGACGAAGATGGCGGAGCTGGCCAAGGCGTTCCCCCAGGGCCTGACCTACGACATCCCGTTCGACACCACCAAATTCGTCAGCGCCTCGATCGACGAGGTCTACAAGACCCTGATCGAGGCGGCGGTCCTGGTGCTGGTCGTCATCCTGCTGTTCCTGCAGGATTGGCGCGCCATGCTGGTGCCGGCGACCACGGTGCCGGTCACCATCATCGGTGCCTTCGCGGCGATGGCGATGCTCGGCTTCAGCGTCAACACCGCGACCCTCTTCGCCATCGTGCTGGCCATCGGCATCGTTGTCGACGACGCCATCGTCATCGTCGAGGGCGTGTCGCGCCACATGGAGGCGGGGCTGAGCGGCCGGGAGGCCGCGGTGAAGGCGATGGGCGAGCTGTTCGGCCCGATCATCGGCATTACCCTGGTGCTGATGTCGGTGTTCGTGCCGGCCGCCTTCCTGCCTGGGCTGACCGGCCAGATGTACCAGCAATTCGCCCTGGTGATCGCCGCCACCGCCATCATCAGCGCGATCAACGCCGCCACGCTGAAGCCGACGCAATGCGCGCTGTGGCTGAAGCCGCCGACCCCGCCGGAGCAGCGCAACCTGATCTATCGCGGCTTCAACCGGGGCTACGGCGCGCTGGAGCATTGGTATGAACGGCTGGTCCGGCGCATGGTCGGCCACAGCACCCTGATGGTGCTGGTGGCCTTCGGGCTGATCGGCCTGGCGGTCTGGGGCATGTCGCGGGTGCCGACGGCGTTCCTGCCGATCGAGGACCAGGGCTACGCCATCATCAGCGTGCAGCTGCCCGAGGGCGCATCGCTGCAGCGCACCGACCGCGCCGTGGCGGAGGTGACGAGGATCGCGCTGGCCACCCCCGGCGTCGCCAATGTCGTCGGCGTCAGCGGCATCTCGGTGCTTGACAACAACGCCACGCTGTTCAACGCCGGCATGGCCTATGTGATCTTCAAGGACTGGTCGGAGCGCGGCCGCGACGAAAGCCTGCCGGCGATCTACCGCAAGCTGACGGCATCGCTGGCCGACCTGCAGGACGGGGCGGCCTTCGTGCTGGTGCCGCCGCCGATCCAGGGCATCGGCAATTCCGGCGGCTTCACCATGCAGCTGCTGGTCAAGGACGGCAGCGCCGACTTCGCCCAGCTGCAGGGCACCGCGCGCGAGGTGGTGGCCAAGGCGGCGACGCAGTCGGCGCTGCAGCGCGTGAACACCACCTTCAGCGCCGGCACGCCGCAGCTGTTCCTGGCGGTGGACCGGATCAAGGCCGAGACGCTGGGGGTGACCGTCGGCCAGGTGTTCTCGACGCTCGAGGCCTATCTCGGCTCGACCTACGTCACCCAGTTCAACAAGTTCAACAACGTCTTCCAGGTCTACGCCCAGGCCGAGGCGCAGCACCGGCTGGTCCCCGACGACATCCTGAAGCTGAAGCTCCGGACCCCGGACGGGCAGATGGTGCCGCTGGGCAGCCTCCTGACCGTGCAGACGGTGCAGGGGCCGCCGCTGATCAGCCTGTACAACCTCTACCCGTCGGTCACCCTCGCGGGCGGTCCGGCGCCGGGCTTCAGCTCGGGCCAGGCGATGGGGCTGATGGACCAGATCGCGGCGCAGACCCTGCCGCCCGGCTACGGCTCGGACTGGACCGCGATGTCCTACCAGGAAAGGATCGTCGGCAACCAGATCTACCTGATCTTCGGTCTGGCCCTGGTCCTGGTCTACTTCGTGCTGGCCGGCCAGTACGAAAGCTGGACCCAGCCCCTGTCGGTCATCCTGGCGGTGCCGCTGGCCCTGCTTGGCACGGTCGCGGCGCTAAACCTGCTCGGCGTCGCCAACAACCTGTACACCCAGATCGGCGTCATCCTGCTGATCTCGCTGGCGGCCAAGAACGCCATCCTGATCGTCGAGGTGGCGCGGGAGAAGCGGGCCGAGGGCGTGGACATCGCCGACGCGGCGGTGGAGGCGGCGCGGGCCAGGTTCCGGCCGATCCTGATGACGTCCTTCGCCTTCATCCTCGGCGTCCTGCCGCTGGTCTTCGCCACCGGGGCAGGGGCCAATTCCCGCATCTCGATCGGCATCGCCGTGGTCAGCGGCATGCTGGCCTCGACCTGCCTCGCGGTGCTGTTCGTGCCGTCCTTCTTCACCGTGCTGCAGCGGCTGTCGGAACGCAAAGGCGCGAAGGCGCCGCATGCGGCCCCCGCGACCGATGCGCCGGGCGGAAGCCACTGATCGCAGACCATCCGATCCGAACCAGGAGAACCAAGATGAAACTGTTGCAGATACCAGTGGTGGCCGCGGCGATCGCCCTGGCCGCCTGCGGCTCGAACAAGCCGCAAACAACCGCCGGCCTGTCCGGGGAAATGCCGCTCGCCGCGCCGACCGAGGGCAGCACCGCCGCCGGCAACCTCGGCGACAACACCCTCGTCTACCGGTCGCCGAAGCTCGACCTCTCGAAGTATCACGGCGTCTACATCCCGGCCGCCGATGTCTATCGTGGTGCGGATGCCGATTTCGGCGAGGTCTCGCCCCAGGACCAGCAGCTGCTCGGCCTCGCCCTGACGCAGGATGTCGGACGCGCGCTGTCGCGCAACCGCAACGTGGTCTCGCGCCCCGGGCCGGGCATCGTCACCCTGCAGCTCACCCTCGCCGGGATCTCCAAGACCCGGCCGATCCTGTCGCTGACCAGGATCACGCCGATCGGGCTGGGGATCACCGCCATCAAATCTGTCGGGGACATGCCGGCCGCCTTCGTCGGCGCCGTGACCGTCGCGGGCAAGTTCACGGATTCCCAGACCGGCCAGATCCTCGGCGGCTTCGTCACCCGGCAAAGCCCGCCGGCCTATGACCTGCGGTCGTCCGCCGGCACGGTGGAGACGGCGCGGCTCGCCCTGACCCATATGGCGTCCGGTCTGGCCAACGCGATCGACGACGTGGTCGGGAAGCGGCGCTAACGGCCTGGTCCAGGGGTGGAGCGACAGCTCCGTCCCGGCTCCGCGGTTCCGGTCAGTCGATCACGACCACGGTCTGGTCGGCATCCAGCCCCTCGGCGCCCTCGGCGACATGGACCGCAGCGACGGTGCCGGCGACCGGTGCCTCGTGCGGCACCTCCATCTTCATCACCTCCATGATGAACAGGGTGTCGCCGGCCGTCACCGTATCGCCGGGCTTGACCAGCACCTTCCACATGTTGCCGGCGGTCTGGGTCTTCACTTCGGTCGCCATGGTCCTGCTTCCCTGCTGATGGCGATGGTCCGGTCGTCCCCGGCCCGCCCTGTTCCCACCCTTACCTGTCATTGCCCGGCTTGACCGGGCAATCCAGGGGCCGTCGAGAGCCGCTCTGGCCGCCCCTGGATGCCACGGTCGAGCCGTGGCATGACACTGAAGGTTGAATTCCTAGTCGCCGTCACCCGGCCTCGATCGACGTCTCCGTGCACAGGTCGCGCAGCCGGCGTGCCATGGCCTGGGTCTCGTCGACCGAGACCGCCTTGAAATTGTAGATCTCGCCGGGCCGGGACTGGCCCAGCTTCCAGAACACCGCCTGCGGCACCGTGTAGGGGTTGATGAAGCCGCCCATCGACGGGCCGTCGCTGACCAGGATGATCGGCGTCTGCCCGGCCAGGTTGATGGCACCGAGGGGATAGCCCTGGTCGATGATGTTGGACGGCAGCGACCCGTGTTCCGGCGCCTTGTCCGTCGCCTTGGCGGCGAAGCTCCACTCCGGCCCGTCCAGGCGGAAGCCGGTGCGGTCGGATTTCGAGGACAGCTTCCAGTCGGCGGACAGGAAGCGCTCGTGCCCGGCGGTGTCGATCCAGTCGTCGTTCGGCCCGGCCACCACCTCGATGGTCCAGCGCTTGCCGACGGCGAAGGCCGGCCGTGCCGATTCCTTCACCCGGCGGCCCGGCTTCCCCGCGGCCTCGGCCACCGGCACCACCTGGCCCTCCTTCAGCGCCCGGCCGCCCATGCCGCCGACGCCGGCCTTGTGGAAGGTGGCGCGGGCGCCCAGCCAGGGCTCCGTGCTGATGCCGCCGGCGACGGCGATGTAGCCGCGGGCGCCGGTGCGGGCGAAGGCCATCGCCAGCGTCTGGCCGGCCTTGACCGCCACCGACTGCCACAGCGGGAACGGCGCGCCGTCCAGCGTGGCCTGCATCTCGGCACCGGTCACCGCGACCACGCCGTCGCGCTGGAACTTCAGGGTCGGGCCCAGGAACTGGCACTCCAGCCCTGCGGCGCCGGGGTCGTTGCCGACCAGCACATTGGCCAGGCGGAACGACCAGGAATCCATCGGGCCCGAGGGCGGGAAGCCCTGGTTCCAGAAGCCGATGCGGCCCGGCCAGTCCTGCACCGAGGTCTCGAGCCCCGGCTTGATCACTTCGAGCATGCGGGCCTCCTCAGAACCGGCGGGTGAGGTCGAGCGCCCCGACCCAGCGCTTGTACTGGCGGACGGAGAATTTCTGGTACTCGACCACGTTGTAGACGTAGCTGCCGTCGGCGACCCGGCGCTCGGCCTCTTCGAACTCCTCGACCGAGCAGGGCACGAACTTCACCCGGTCGCCGGGGCGGAACAGGCAGATCGAGTGCTCGAACACGTCGAAGCGTTTCTCCGGATCCCAGATCGGCACCGGGATGCGGCCGAAGATCTGGTAGCCGCCGGGCAAATGCTCCGGGTAGATCGCGGTCGAGGCGCCGCCCATCCCGACCGTGCCCTTCGGCGTCCAGGTCCGCGGCGGGTTGTATTTCGGCGCGGTCAGCTTGCAGCGCGGGTCCAGCGCCATCATGAAGGGCAGGCCGGGCCAGAAGCCCAGCGCCGCCACCCAGTATTCGGTGCCGGAATGCACCCGGACGAACTGCTCCACGTCCGACAGCCCGTTCAGCTCGGCCACGAATTCGGGGTCGGTCTGCTTCGGCGCGATCTTGGCGATGTAGTCTTGCACGCACTCCCGGGTCCAGGGGTCGAGATAGACGGTCGGGAAGTAGAAGATCCTGCTTTCCAGCTCGATGTCGTCGGACGGGCCCAGGGCGGCGATCAGCCGCTCCAGCTCGCGCGACAGGTCGGCGTAGGAGATCTCGTCCGGCTCGTAATGGATCAGCATCGAGGCGAAGCAGGGCGCGGTCTCGATCACCCCCTTGGTCTTCTGCTCGGCGATGGCGGTGGCCAGGCCCTGGGCCATGAAGTTCAGCTCGAGATTCATCTCGTTGCCGAACTCGATCAGCAGGTAGCGGTCGCCGCCCGGCCGGAACTGTGGTCTGTCGTAGATCATCCCTGTCTCCCTGCCGGTTCTCGCATCAGCCGATCAATTCAGCCTTGTGGGTGTCGACGAAGCTGGTGGTGGTGCGTCCCGCGCGGAAGGCGGGGTGGCCGATGGTGCGCGCCAGGAACGGCGCGTTGGCCACCAGCCCCTCGACCTCAACCCGCGCCAGCGCCGCCAGCATCCGGGCGATGGCGGCGTCGCGGTCCGCGCCATGGGCGATGATCTTCGCGATCATCGGGTCGTAGAACGGCGTCACCGCATCGCCCTGGCGCACGCCGGTGTCGACCCGGATGCCCTCCATGCCCTCTGGCAGCACCAGCCTTTTCAGCGTGCCGGGCTGGGGCAGGAACATCCTGGCCGGGTTCTCGGCATAGAGCCGGCATTCGATGGCGTGGCCGGATTGGCGGATGTCCTCCTGGCGCAGCGCCAGGGCCTCGCCGGCGGCCAGGCGCAGCTGCAGCCCCACCAGGTCCAGGCCGGTCACCGCCTCGGTGACGGGGTGTTCGACCTGGATCCGGGTGTTCATCTCCAGGAAGAAGAAGCCCTGGCTGTCGTCATCGACCACGAATTCGATGGTGCCGGCGCCGCGATAGCGCACCGCCTCGGCCAGGGCCACCGCCGCCGCCGTCATCCGGGTGCGGGTGGCGGCGGAGATGCCGGGCGAGGGGCTCTCCTCGACGATCTTCTGGAACCGGCGCTGGATCGAGCATTCGCGCTCGAACAGATGCACGGCGCGGCCGTCGCCGAAGCCGAAGATTTGGACCTCGACATGCCGGGCGTTGCGGACATAGCGCTCCAGGAACACCGCGCCGTCGCCGAAGCTGCGCGCCGCCATGCCCTGGGTGGATTCCGCGACGCGGCGCAGATCGGCCTGGGCGTCGACCACGCGCATGCCGATGCCGCCGCCGCCGCCCGAGGCCTTGACCAGCAGCGGGAAGCCGACCGCGTCGCCGGCCGCTTCGATGCCCTCCAGGTCGCCCTCGGGGAAGCGCCGGCTGCCGGGCAGCACCGGCACGCCGGCGGCCTCGGCCAGGGCGCGGGCGCGGGCCTTGTCGCCCATCGCCTCGATCGACTCCGGCGTCGGCCCGACCCAGGTCAGCCCGGCCTCCACCACGGCCCGTGCGAAGCCCTCGTTCTCGGCCAGGAAGCCGTAGCCGGGATGGACGGCATCGGCGCCGGTGGCGCGCGCCGCGGCCAGGAGGGCGTCGATCTTGAGGTAGCTCTCGGCCGGCTTGGACGGTCCGATGCGCACCGCCTCGTAGGCCAGGGCGGTGTGCATCGCGCCGGCGTCGGCGTCGGAATGGACCGCGACGGTCGCCAGCCCCAGCGCCCGGGCGGCGCGGATGATGCGGCAGGCGATCTCGCCGCGATTGGCGATCAGGAGCTTGTTCATGGCCGGTTGTTCATGGCTGGCGGCGCCTCACGCCGCGCGCAGATACGGGCCGATGGCGTCGCGCACCGCGCGCGCCACCTCGACCGCGTTCGGCGTGTCGGAATGGATGCAGATCGATTCCGGCTTCACCGCGATGTCCAGCCCGCCCTGCGAGGTCACCTTGCCTTCGGCCAGGGCGCGCAGCGACCGGTCCGCCGCACGCTGGGGGTCGACGATGCCGCGCGACCGCACGATCACCAGGTAGCCGTCGTCGCCATAGTCGAGGTCGGCATAGAATTCGGAGACCAGGCGGTGGCCGCGGCTCTGGTACACCGTCTCGTGCAGCGTCCCGACCATGCCCAGCAGCGGCACCCGGAACACGTCGGCCGCGTCGCAGATGGCATGCGCCACATGCTCCTGCTGCGCCGCCATGCCGTACAGGGCGCCATGCGGCTTGATGTGGTTCAGCCGCATGCCCTCGGCCTCCAGGAAGCCCTTCAGCGCACCGATCTGGTAGATGATGCAGTTGGCCAGCTCCTCGCGGCCGATCTTCATCTCGCGCCGGCCGAAGCCCTGCAGGTCGGGCAGCGACGGATGGGCGCCGACCCTGACGCCGTGCCGGCCGGCCAGCTGCACCGTGTGGCGCATGTGGTTGAAGTCGGAGGCGTGGAAGCCGCAGGCGACATTGGCGACCGAGATCAGCGGCATCAGCGCGTCGTCGTCGCCCATGCGGTACAGGCCGAAGCCCTCGCCCATGTCGCAGTTGATCTCGGTCATGCCGGGTCGGTCCTCGCCTGGGTCAGGGGGTGGGGCGCGGGGCAGGGGGCGGGCAGGGCACGGCGGTGCCCGGGCGCGGATCGCGCATGGAGGCCTCTCTGTCTGGATCCGGCCGGCCGCGAGCCTCGGGGGCCCGTCATTGGGAACGCCTGGACCGGTTGTGGCCACCAGCATTGCCCGGCGCGGCGGCCCTGTGAAATAGTATCTTCTTCTGACCGATATCTGATTTTCAGATATCGGTCGGCGTCGGGCCGCGGGGGATGGCATGGGCTTCTCGTTTCGCCAGGTGCGCTACTTCATCGCCGCGGCGGAGCTGGGCCAGGTCAGCCACGCGGCGGTCGAGCTCAACGTCTCGCAATCCGCGGTGACGGCGGCGATCAAGCAGCTGGAGGAGCTGCTCGGCACCCGGCTGCTGGTCCGCCACGCCAGCGGCGTGTCGCTGACCCTGGAGGGCGCGCGCTTCCTGCCCCAGGCCCGGGCCATCGCCGCCGCGGTGGCCGAGGCGATGCGGGTTTCGGGCGAGGCGCCGACGGTCGAGGGGCGGGTGCGCGTCGGCGTCTCCTACACCATCGCCGGCTATTTCCTGCCGCCCTACCTCGCCCGGTTCCGCCGCGCCTATCCCGGAGTGACGGTCGAGCTGCGCGAGACCCACCGCACCGCGATCGAGGACGGGCTGGTGCGCGACGAGCTCGACCTCGCAGTGATGCTGACCTCCAACCTCGAGAACACCGACCAGCTGCGCTGCGAGACCCTGTTCCGCTCCGCCCGCCGCCTGTGGCTGCCGGTCGACCATCCCCTGCAGAAGGCCGAGCGGGTGTCGCTGGCCGATGTGGCGCGCGAGCCCTACATCATGCTGACGGTCGACGAGGCGGCCTTCACCGCCCGGCGCTACTGGGACCGCACGCCGCACCAGCCCAATGTGATCTTCCAGACCTCGTCGGTCGAGGCGGTCCGGTCCATGGTCGCGGCCGGGATGGGGGTGACCATCCTGTCCGACATGGTCTACCGGCCGTGGTCGCTGGACGGGCAGCGCATCGACAAGCGGGCGCTGGCGGAGGAGGTGCCGACCATGGATGCCGGCCTGGCCTGGAAGCGCGACCTGGTGGCCAGCCCGGCGGTGCGCGCCTTCCGCGACCATCTCGGCCTGGCGTTCCGCACCCCGATCGCTGCCGCCGCTCCTTGAGCAGGGCGGAGCCCCGTCTCACCCGGCCGTCAGCTCCGACCAGCGGCGGGCGAGGTAGTTGTGCTCGTCCATCACGGTGTTCCACACCGCGATGCGGCTGGCGCGCCGCCAGTAGGAGCCGCCGGAGCGCACGGCGCCAGCCTTCACCGCCACCCGCCCGTCGGTGCCCTCCAGATCCTTGGCCGCCGGCTTGCCCTCGTACCAGTAGTCCCATTCCGCCGGGTCCAGGAACGGGCGCACCCGCTTGGGGATCGACATGTAATAGCCCTGCCGGGCCATCACCGCCCCGGGCCAGCCGGCCAGCCACCAGTTCAGATAGGCATAGGCCACATCAAGCGCCCGGCCGGACAGCGGGGCGGCGATGCACAGGCCGCCATGCCAGGCGCGATAGCCCTCGCGCGGCGCCGCCTCGCGCACCGGCACGCCCAGGCCGGCCAGGGCGACCGCGGCCGGCGCCCAGCTGCTCTGGATCGCCGCCCGGTGGTCCACCATCAGGCGCTTGGCGTCGGCCATGGTCTGCCAGAAGCCGCAGAAATGGCCCTGCTGCTTGCGCGCGATCAGCAGGTCGATCAGCCGGTCGATCTCCGGCAGCGTCATGTTGCCGATGTCGGCGAAGCTGGCCTCGCCGCGGGCCTGCGCCGCCAGCGCCGCGTCGAACACGCCGATCGCCGGCTCGTCGACCAAAGCGACCCGGCCGTGCCAGCGCTCGTCCAGCAGCCAGCCCCAGCTCTCGGTCTCGTAGGGCAGGCCGGGCGGCACCACCGTCGGGTCATAGGCGAAGGCGTCGACGTTGTGCACCGCCGGCAGCATGCTGATGTGGCGCGACGGCTGGGGGCCCAGCGACCGGTCGGGCTGGACGTACAGCTTCTTCACCGGCGCGTCGCCATGGCCGATCATGGCGTCGGCGCCCAGCCGCCCGGTCTTGGTCAGGTCGTTGACCTCGCCCCAATGCTGGATGCGGGCGGTGTCGATCGGTTGGATCGCCTTCCAGAACCAGACGATGTCGAGGTTGTGGAAGCACTGGTCGTAGATGTCGAAGGCGCCGGGCTGGGTCGCCGCCTTCTGCTGGGCCCCGAGGAAGTCGAGGGTCTCATAGCGGATGGTGATGCCGAGATCGGCCTCGGCCCGCTCGCGGATGCTGTCCAGCAGGGTGATCTCGGTGCCCAGGACGCGCAGATGCGGCCGGCCCTCGGTGTGGACCGCCGGCGTGCTCAGAACGGTGTCGGCTGCGTCCGCGGCCATGGTCTTTCCCTCGGGCGAAACCGGTATAGAAGCGGATTTGCTGGCGCCTGACCAGCGCGGCGCAGCGGCTGCCGTTGCCGGTCACGCGGTCACGCCAGGACCGGCGCGACCGTGGCGAAGGCGGCCTGGAAGGCGGCGAAGGACTGTTCGATCTCGGCCCTCGAGATGCCGCGGGTGATGAACACCAGCCGCGACCGCCGGTCCCCGTCCGGCCAGGCGTCGAGATGCGACGGCGCATGCACGATGTGCTGGGCGCATTGGACCACCACCGGGGTGGCGACGCCGGCCACGTTCAGCAGGCCCTTCACCCGCAGCACGTCATCGCCGCGGCTGTGCAGCAGCAGCGTCAGCCAGATGCCGAACACGGTCCAGTCGACCCGGTCCTCGACCGCCAGCACGAAGGCGGCGATGTCGCGGTCGTGGCGGTTGACGTCATGCTCATGGCGGTGCCAGGCGGCGCTGCCGGTCCAGCGCGCCAGGTCGAACCAGCGGCGAATTTCGGCCGGTTTGGTCGCCGGGTCGAAGGCGTCGCTGCCGATCAGGATCTCTGCCGCCGGCGGGGCGTTCGCCGACCGCCACAGCGGCGCCGCCGGGTTCAGGGCGGTCAGCCGCGCCTCCAGCGCCGCCACCGCCTGCGGCGCCGCCAGGTCGGTCTTGGTCAGCAGGATGCGGTCGGCCACCGCCGCCTGCTTCGCGGCTTCCGGCTGGCGGTCCAGCTGCATCGCCCCGTTCACGGCATCGACCGTGGCGATGACGTTGCCCAGCCGGAAATGATGCCGGATCACCGGCTCGCTCATGACCGTCGCCAGCACAGGGATCGGGTCGGCCAGGCCGGTGGTCTCGACGATCAGCCGGCCGAAGGCGGGGATGGCGCCGGCCTCGCGCCGGTCGTACAGGCCGCGGATGGCGCGGCCGAGGTCGCCGCGGATGGTGCAGCAGATGCAGCCGCTCTGCATCAGCACCACGTCCTCGTCCACCATCTGCAGCAGGTGGTGGTCCAGCCCGACCTCGCCGAACTCGTTGATCAGCACGGCGCAGCCGGCGAAGGCCGGGTCGTTCAGGATGTGGCGCAACAGCGTGGTCTTGCCGCTGCCGAGGAAGCCGGTCAGGACGTTGACGGGAATGGGCCCGGTCATCGCGGATCCCTCGCGGCGATCCGGGCCAGGAGGGCAGGGTCGAGCGGGTCGATCGGCCGGCCCAGCATCTGCGCCGCGGCCGCCCACACCGCCGGCAGGGCGTCGACGATCTCGCGCCGGCCGGTGGCGCCGCTCAGCACGAAGGCGCTGCCCTGCCAGTCGTCGAGGCGGAGCCCGTACAGACCGAGGATGCGGTTGGCCGCGGCGGCGCGGTGCAGCCGCTCGGCCCGCCGGGTGCGGGCGGCGCCGAACACCTCGGGCCGCGCCGATTCCGCCGTCCAATGCTCCTCGCCGCCCAACACGCCGCAGACGCCGCACATGGTGAACCCTTCCTTCTCAATCGACGGCAAGGCCAACCCAACTGTCATGCCACGGCTTGACCGTGGCATCCAGGGGCGGCCAGAGCGGCTCTTGGTGGCCCCTGGATTGCCCGGTCAAGCCGGGCAATGACAGTATGGGAGAAGGCGTCTCAGGGTCACTTCTTCCGCGGGTTCCGCCGCGCGAAATCATCGGCCATCTCGTCCATGGTGACGAAGCGCACGCCGGGGTGCTTGATCATGTGGGCGTACAGCCGCTCCAGCATCATCAGCACCTGGGGCCGGCCGGCGACGTCGGGGTGGATGGTGATCGGGAACACGGCGTAATCGTATTCGCGGTAGACCCAGTCGAACTGGTCGCGCCACATCTCCTCGATCTGCCGCGGGTTCACGAAGCCGTGGCTGTTCGGCGACTTCTTGATGAACATCATCGGCGGCAGGTCGTCGAGGTACCAGCTGGCCGGGATCTCGATCAGGTCGGTCTCGACGCCGCGCTGCAGCGGCACCATCCAGTCGCTCGGCTTCTTGGCGAAGTCGATCTTGGTCCATTTGTCGCCGACGCGGACGTAGTAGGGCTCGAAATCCTTGTGCATCAGCGAGTGGTCGTACTTGATGCCCTTCTTCAGCAGCAGCTCGTTGCTGACCGGGCTGAACTCCCACCACGGCGCGACATAGCCGGTCGGCCGGCGGCCGGACAGCTGGGTCACCAGCTCGATGCACTTGTCGAGGACCTCCTCCTCCTGCGCCGGGGTCATGGCGATCGGGTTCTCATGGCTGTAGCCATGGATGCCGATCTCGTGCCCGGCCGCGGCCACCGCCGCCATCTGCTCCGGGAAGGTCTCGATCGAATGGCCGGGGATGAACCAGGTGGTCTTGATGCCGAAGCGCTCGAACAGCTTCAGCAGGCGCGGGCTGCCGACCTCGCCGGCGAACAGGCCGCGCGAGATGTCGTCCGGCGAATCCTCGCCGCCATAGGAGCCGAGCCAGCCGGCCACGGCGTCGACGTCCACGCCGAAGCCGCACAGGATCTCTTTCGCCATCAGGGTCTCCTCCTCTTGCTGGGCTGCGCCGTCACGCGGCGGCCCGGATCACCGTCGCCTCGGCGGGTCGCCAGCCGAGCACGACCTCGGCGCTGGACCAGCCGGCGGCGTATTTGTCGACATGGCTCTCGACCCCGATCTCGCGCCCGTCGGCGAGACCGATGGTCAGGTGCAGCGCGTGGCCGGTGACGGCCTGGCCGATCAGCCGGCCGGGCAGGGTGTCGCCGTGCCCGGCCAGGGCGGCGGCATCGCCGGCGCCGGCCACGTCGATCGCCTCGGACGGCACCACCACCGCGGCGGCGTCGCCGACCGCGAGCGTCGGGTCGTTCAGGGTGCCGTGCAGCGGGCCGAAGCCGGTCCCGACCCGGGCCACGGCGCCGTCCCGCGCCTCCAGCCGCCCCGGCAGCACGGTGTTGCGGCCGATGAAGCGGGCGACGAATTCGGTCTGCGGCCGCCGGTACAGCTCCTCGGGCGGGCTGATCTGCTCCACCCGGCCGCGGTTCATCACCACGATGCGGTCCGACAGCGCCAGCGCCTCGGACTGGGCATGGGTGACGAAGACGAAGGTGATGCCGATGTTCCGTTGGAGCAGCTTCAATTCGGCCTGGATCGACTTGCGCAGATTGGCGTCCAGCGCGCCCAGCGGCTCGTCCAGCAGCAGGATGTCGGGCTCGACCACCAGGCCGCGGGCCAGGGCGGTGCGCTGGCGCTGGCCGCCGGACAGGCCGGCGCTGCGGCGCTCGGCGATGTCGGCCAGGTCCAGCACCTGCATCATGCGGTCGGCCTTGGCCCGGCGCTCCGCCGCCGGCAGCCCCTTCACCCTGAGACCGTATTCGATGTTGTCGCGCACGGTCATGTGCGGGAACAGGGCGAAGTTCTGGAAGATGGTCGAGGTCGGGCGCCGCTCGGGCGGCAGGTCGTTGATCCGCCGCCCGCGCACCAGCACGTCGCCGGCGCTGATGCCCTCGAAGCCGGCGATCATCCGCAGCGTCGTGGTCTTGCCGCAACCGGAGGGGCCGACGAAGGAGATGAATTCCCCCTTCGTCGCGCGCAGGTCGAAGTCGATCACGGCCGGCGTGCCGTCCGCATAGGTCTTGCCGACGCGAACCAGTTCGAGATCGTAGGTCACCTTGCGTCCCCTCGGTCTGCTGTCGGATCAGGCGCTCAGGAACTCGTCCCATTTCTGGATGACGTAGTCGTACTGGTCCGGCCACTGGTGCCAATAGGCGACATGGCCGGCCCGGGTCTCAAGCGACCCGCCATCGCGCAGGTCGCCCTCCTTGATGCCGCGGTCGGGGGCGCCGACCCAGGGCTTGCCCTCGTACCAGAAGCCGTACTTCTCCGGCGCCATCACCGATTTGATGTTGGTGGTGGGCGAGTAGTAGCCCTGCTCGGACACCGCGATCGCCGGCGGGCCGGACAGCCAGTAGTCGGCATAGGCCGTCACCGCCGCCTGGTTGGGCGAGCTGGCGATCAGCGACACGCCGATCGCCCAGGCGCGGTAGCCTTCCTTCGGCACGGCGTAGCGGCAGGGCTTGCCCTGCGCCTTCACCGCCATCACCGCCGGCTGCCAGGCGTCGCACACCACCATCTCGCCCGAGGCCATCAGGTTGACCAGCTCGCCGAAATCGCCCCACAGCGCGCGGAACTGGCCGTCCTTCTTCTTGGACACCAGGAACTTCATGGCCTCGTCGATCTCGGCCTGGCTCGGGTTGCCGGGGTTGACGACCTGCGACAGCCCCAGCGTGTTCATCGCCATGATGGCCTGGCCCAGCGCGATCAGCGGATCGGTGTTCAGGCCGGACCGGCCCTTGAACTTCGGGTCGAAGATCGCGGTCCAGGTGTTGGCTTCTTCGTCGGACAGCACCGACGGGTTGTAGCCGATCGAATCGTAGTTGTAGACCGCCGGCACCATCCACAGCTCGGTCTGCGCCTCGTCCTTCCAGATCTGGCCGACGATCTGGGCGCCGCGGGCCCATTTCGGGTCCGGCTTGGTGAAGGTGTCGCGGATATTGGCCCAGTTCTTCAGGCCCGAGGCTGGGATGGCGGTGACGTTGTTGGTCTGCACCACCGACGGCAGCCGCTCGCCGATCACCTCCCAACAGTCGTAGTCGGTGGCGCCGGACAGGATCTTGGTCTGGGCGTCGGGGAAGGTCGCCGCCGTGCCCTGGGTGCTGCCGACGCCGGAGGCGGTCTTGAAATCGGCCAGGATGCGGTCCTGCACCGTGACCGACAGGCCGATGGTGCGCAGCTGCTCCTTCGCCAGGGCAGCGGCCTGGGCATAGGCGTGGCGTGAGTTCAGGAACGGCGTGCCGCCGCCCATCGCCAGCGCCGCGGCGCCGACCGTGCCTTGCAGGACCTGCCTGCGGCTCAATGCGGGGATCTGTGCCATGTGATGCTCTCCCGTTCTGATGAAACCACCCGAAGCCGGCCCTTCTGCGGGGCCGTCAACACGTCGTGTTCAGTAGCGTCCGACCAGGAGCCCGCCGTCGACGACGATGGTCTGGCCGGTGATGTAGCGGGCCGCCGGCGAGGCCAGGAACAGCGCCACGTCGGCGATGTCGTCCGGCTCGCCGACCCGGCCCATGGGGATGAAGGACGCCGCCTTCTCCAGCCCGTCGGGGCCCAGCGAATGCTCGCGCGACAGGGCCTGGGCGGTGCGGATGTAGCCGGGGGCGATGCCGTTGACCCGGATGCCGCTGCGCGCCAGCTCCACCGCCAGGCCGCGGACCAGCCCGACCACACCGGATTTGGCGGCGGAATAGTGCACGTGCTCGTCCCAGCCATAGGCCACGCCCATGATCGAGGACAAGGCGACGATCGACCCCTGGCCGCGGGTGCGCATGCCGGGCAGGGCGGCGCGGACCACGCGGAAGATGCCCTTCAGGTCGATGTCGAAGGTCTGGTCCCATTTGGCATCGGTCATCTGCGACAGCGGCACCCGATGGGCGATGCCGGCATTGGCGACCAGCGCCTCCAGCGCGCCGTGGCGGGCCTCGACATCGGCGACCACGGCGTTGACCCGGTCGGTGTCGGTAACGTCGAGGGCCAGGAACTCACCGCTGCCGCCGGCGTCGCCGATCGCCTTGGCGGTGGCGCGGCCCTCGGCCTCGAGGATGTCGGTGACGACCACGTGGTGGCCGGCGGCGGCGAAGGCCAGCGCCGTGGCGCGCCCGATGCCGATGCCGGCCCCGGTGATCAGGGCAACCTTGCGGGTCATGATCTCTCCTGGCCTCCTACAGCATCACGTCGCCGGAATTGGGTCCCAGCGTCTGGCCGACATAGATCCGGGCGGCGGGGGAGGCGAGGAAGGCCACGGTCTCGGCCACATCCTCCGGCGCGCCGAAGCGGCCGAGCGGCAGCTGCGCCCGCTTCGCCGCGCGCCACTCCTCAGACAGGGCGCGGACCAGCTCGGTCTCGATCGGCCCCGGCGCCACCGCGTTGACCCGCACGCCGCGGCCGCTGACCTCGCGCGCCAGCGCCTTGGTCAGGCCAATGATCCCGGCCTTGGCGGCGCTGTAATGGACCAGGTCGACGCCGCCGATCTGGCCGAGCTGCGAGGCGATGTTGACGATGGCGCCGTCGCCGGCCGCCAGCATCGCCGGGATCGCGGCGCGGCAGCACAGGAAGGTGCCGCGCAGATGCACCGCGATCATCCGGTCCCAGTCGGCCACATCAAGCGCTTCGAAGGGCGACTGGTGGACATGGCCGGCATTGTTGACCAGCAGGGTGCAGTCGCCGAACGCCTCGCGGGCGGCGGCGAAGATCCGCTCCACCGCGTCGGCGTCCGAGACGTCGGCGCCAACCGCTTCGGCCCGCCCACCGGCGGCGCGCAGCGTGGCCGCGACGGCTTCGGCCCGGTCGGCATGCAGGTCGTTGACCAGCACCGCGGCGCCCGCGGCCGCCAGCCGCTCCGCGATCGCCTTGCCGATGCCGCTGGCGGCGCCGGTGACGACGGCGATGTGGTCGGCCAGCGCCGTCATCGCAGATCCTCCTGGATCGCGACGCGCTTGGCCCGGCGGACCGACAGCGCCATCAGGATCCCGTAGACGGCGAGCAGGGCGAAGGAGAACAGCGTGGTCAGCACCCCGAAGGCGAAGATGTTGGGATGGATCTCGACCGAGAAGGTGCCGTAGATCGTCAGCGGCAGGGTCTGGTCGCCGCCCGCCGTGAACAGGGTGCGCGGGAACTCGTCGTAGCTCAGGGTGAAGGCGAACAGCATCGCGCTCAGCACGCCCGGGAAGATCAGCGGGAAGGTGATCTTGCGGAAGGTGCGGATCGGGCTGACGCCGAGGCTCCAGGACGCCTCCTCGATCGACCGGTCGAAGCGGTTGAAGATCGCCAGCATCACCAGGAAGGCGAAGGGGAAGGTGTAGACCACATGGGTGACGAAGGACGTGCCCCACCAGGTGCGCGGGATGCCCAGGCTGTTGGCGACCAGCGCCACGCCCAGCCCGACCAGCACGCCCGGCACCATCATGCCCAGCACGATCAGGTAGAACACCACGCCCGACCCGCGGAAGCGTGAGCGGAAGGCCTGGGCCGACAGGGTGCCCAGCACGGTCGCCGCGACCATGGTCATGAAGGCGAGGGAGAGCGAGCGGACCAGGGCGTTGCCGAGCTGCAGCGGCGCCACCCGCGACGGCGGCGCCCAGCCGAACAGGTGCTGGTACCAGTAGGTCGACCATTCGATGATCGGGAATTGCGGCCCGCCCTCGGGCCCGGACTGGAAGCTCAGCGTCGCCAGCACCGCCAGCGGGCCGTAGAGGAAGACGATGAACAGCGCCGTGAACGCCATCAGCGCGATGCGGAGAAGCGGCTGCCCCTGCATGGCCTAGAGCTCCTTCCGCAGGTCGACCAGGCGCAGCAGGCCTGCGATCACCACGCCCATCACCACCGTCAGGATCACCCCGACCACCGCGGCGAAGGCCCATTTCAGCGACCCGACCTGGGTGACGATGATGTTGCCGAGCATGTTGACCTTGCGGCCGGACAGGGCGGCCGCGGTGGCGAACTCGCCCAGCACCATGACCGAGACGAAGATCGCGCCGACGATCACGCCGGGCAGGCTCAAGGGCAGGATCACGGTGCGGAAGATGCGGCCGGTGCCGGCGCCCAGGTCCCGCGCGGCCTCGATCAGGCTCGGCTCGATGCGCGACAGCATGAAGGCGATCGGCCCGACCATGAACACGACATAGATCTGGGTCATGCCGATGACGACGCTGAGCTCGGTGAACAGGAGGCCGCCGATCGGCTCCGCGATCACCCCCAGCTTCATCAGCAGGATGTTGACCGCGCCCTCGGTGCCCAGCATCGGCCGCCAGGCCAGGATGCGGATCAGGAACGAGGTCCAGAACGGCACCACGCAGACCACCAGCAGGATGGTCTGGACGGTCTTGTTGCGCACGAACAGGCCGATGTAGAGCGCGACCGGATAGCCCAGCGCCAGCGTGGTCGCCAGCACGATCAGCCAGATCCGGACCGTGGTCCACAGCGCCGACAGATAGGTCGAGGTGCCGAAGAAGCTGGCCCAGTTCTGCAGGGTCAGCACCGGCTCGATGGTGAAGGTCTTCTGGGTCCAGAAGCTGACATAGACCATCATCGCGATCGGGATCACGAGGAAGGCCGTCATCCACAGGGCGCCGGGGGCCGCCAGCAGGGCCGCGACCCGCCATCCGGTGCGGCCCCGGGCGGTCCGGGCCGGCGCCGCCTTGGTCATGGTCATCTCCGCTTCGATCGTCATCGCGCGCCCCCTCAGCCCGGGAACACGAGGGCGTCGGCCGCCGGCCAGCGCAGCGCGTAGCGGCGCCCGGCCTCGAAGCTCCTCGGCCGGCGGTGGCTGAGATGGTATTCGACCTCGACCGGCCGGCTGCCGGCGACGTCGAACAGGTAGGTCACCCGGGCGCCGGAATACTCGCCGGCAATGAAGCGGCCGGCGATGCCGGTCTCGCCCGGCCCGGCCGGCGCCTCGCCCTCCGCGACCGTGACCTTGTCGGCCCGGATGCAATAGGCGGCGGCCCCCGTGGCGGCCGCGCCGGGCAGGGGCAGGGCGGCATCGGTGAAGCGGAAGGCGCCGTCGCCGACAATGCCCTGGAAGATGTTGTAGCAGTTGAGGAAGCGCGCGACCCGGACCGAGCCGGGTTGGTTGTACAGGGTCTGCGGCGGGCTGATCTGGGCGATCCGGCCCTGGTCCAGCACGGCGACCCGGCCGCCCATCGCCAGCGCCTCCTGCTCGTTGCCGGTGACATGCAGGAAGGTTCCGCCGAGCTGGGACTGGATGCGCTTCAGCTCGATCATCATGCGCTCGCGCAGATTGGCGTCGAGTGCGCCGAGCGGTTCGTCCAGCAGCACGATCTTGGGGTCGGCCACAAGGGTGCGGGCCAGGGCGACGCGCTGCTTCTGCCCGCCCGAGACCTGGCTGACGGCGCGGGCGCCGAGGCCGGTCAGGCCGAGCAGCTCCAGCGCCTCCGCGACCCGGCGCCGGATCTCGGCCTCGTCGGTCACCGGGCTGCGGCTGCGATTGCGCAGGCCGAAGCCGACATTGTCGGCGACGCTCATATGCGGGAACAGGGCGAAGCCCTGGAACACGAAGCCGATGCCGCGCTCATGCGCCGGCATCGCCAGGATCGAGCGGCCGTCCAGCCGCACGTCGCCGGCATCCGGCGTCTCGAAGCCGGCGATCACCCGCAGCATGGTGGATTTGCCCGAGCCGCTGGGGCCGAGGATGGAGATGTATTCGCCGGCGCCGACCGCCAGCGACAGATCGGCCAGCGCCGCCGCGCCGCCATAGGATTTGGCAATGCCGCTCAGTTCCAGGAGCAGTGTCATGCGTCCCGAGTCTCCCAAGCCTGTCCCAGGCCCCGGCGCCCCATCCGCGTCGTTCGGCGATGCCGCTGCGGGATGGTCGACGTCTCGGCCTGACCAGACGGTAGTCAAAAATGATTTCGGTATGCAATAGTCTTTTTGAGGCGAGCGGAGATTTGCCGAATGGCCGGTTCCGGGTCAAAATCGCACTGGAATATGGGGATGCTCAGGATTCGGGCGGGCCGTGATGCGTCCTGAGGCGAATTGGGTATGCGATAGTCATTTTCTGCCGGTGCCTGCCTGCCCGATGGGCGGCCGCCTCTTGCGCCCGGCCGCGCATGGCGCCATCAGAGAGATCGGGACGCGACCACCGGGACGACCGACATCGAGACGCTGCGGCATTCCATGACGGATATGGCGACGGACACGGCGACCAACGCGTCCCCTCCACGGCTCTATGAGATCGTCGACCGCGCACTGCGCGCGGCGATCGGGGAGGGGCGCCTGCCCGAGGGGCTGGTGCTGCTGGAAGGCCCGATCGCCGAGATCTTCCAGACCAGCCGCGCCCCGGTGCAGCGGGCCCTGGCCCGGCTGGAAGCCGAAGGGCTGATCCATCGCTTCGAGGGCCGGGGCTTCCTGGTCGGGCCGGAGGCGGCCGGCCCGGCGCCGCTGCGGGCCGACATCCGCGGCTTCGGCCTGGACGCGCCGGAGGAAATCGACGAGGCGCTGCAGTCCCGCGCGTCGTGGGAACGGATCTACGCCGTCGCCGAGCGCCAGGTCGCCTCCTGCCTGGTGTTCGGCCGCTACCGCATCGTCGAAGCCGAGATGGCCGACCATTTCGGCGTCAGCCGCACCGTGGTGCGCGACGTGCTGGGCCGGCTGCAGGAGCGCGGGCTGATCGAGAAGAACCCCAGCTCGCACTGGATCGCAGGGCCGCTGACGGCCCGGGCGATCCGGGAGCTGTACGAGATGCGCCGCCTGCTCGAACCGCCGGCCCTGGTCAGCGCGGCGCCGACGCTGCCGCGGGAGGTGATCGCGGGCATGCTGGAGCGGCTGCGCCAGGCCGAGGCCGCCGGGCCGAAGCCGGAGACCATGGACGCGATCGAGGAGGATCTGCACGTCCGCTGCGTGCTGGCGACGCCGAATGCGCGGCTGGCCGACGCGCTGCGCCACAACCAGCTGCCGCTGCTGGCCACCCACGCCTTCACCCGGTCGCTGGGCATCGCCGACGACCAGCCGATCCTGGCCGAGCACCGGATGGCGCTCGAGCTGCTGGCGCAGGAGGCCTGGCCGGCCGCCGCCGCGGTGCTGGAGACGCACCTGCTGGCGGCCGAGCGCCGCGCCATCGCCCGGCTCAAGACCCTGGCGGTGATCCCGGGCCCGACCAACCTCGCGCCTTACCTCACCAAGACCTCCGATCACGCGTGAGGGCTTCGGCCGATCGGTTTGTTGCGGTTGTCGTGAAAAACGGCATGACGTCATTGCTGCGTAGCGTATGCTTCTCATATATGCTGATGTAGCAAACACAACACAGCCTGTTCCGCAGACATGACAGCGACAGCCAGACCGACCCCATCCAGCTTTGACGAGCTGGTCGACACGGCACTGCCGGGCCTGACGCCCGCCGAGCAGCGGATGGCGCGCTTTTTCGTCGAGCAGAAGGAGGCGGTGCTGCTCGCCTCCGCCGCGCAGATCGCGGCGGAGGCGGGAACCAGCGATGCGACCGTGGTCCGCACCGCGCGGTCGCTCGGCTTCGAAAGCCTTTCGCATCTGCGCGAAACGCTCTTGTCCCATCTGACCGGCTCGACGCCTGGCGGTCGGCTGCGCCGCACTCTGGAAGAGACGGGCGACGATGCCGGCGCGGCCCTCCGCCACGTCCTCACCACGCATCGCGAGGCGTTGGAGGTGCTGGCGGCTCCCGAGGTCCAGGAATGCTTCGGGCGGGTCGTCGACGCCTTGTTCTCGGCCCGGCGCCGCTATGTCTTCGGCATCGGCCCGTCCGGCAGCCTGGCCGAATACGCCGCGCTGCAGTTCAACCGGATCGGACTGGCGACCGGTGTGCTCTCCGCCACCGGCATCGGCCTCGCCGACCAGCTGCTCGAAGTCGGCGCCGGCGATGCGATCCTGATGATCGCCTACGCGCCGATCTACCGCGAGGTGGCGGTGACGCTCGACGTCGCAGACCAGGGCCGCGTCCCGGTGCTGCTGGTCAGCGACAGTCTCGGCCCCTTCGTCCACGGCCGCGTCGCCGAAGTGCTTCCCGTTCCCCGCGGGCGGGCCGGGCACCTCTCGATGCATGCGGGCACCCTGGTCCTGATCGAGGCGATGATCATCGCCCTGGCCGCGCGCGATCGCGACGCCGCCCTCGCCAGCCTGGAAATGCTCGGCGCCCAGCGCGGCAAGATCGACAAACTCTGGCTGAAGCGAGGGGCGAAGAAAACGCCATGACGGACATCACTGCCATCATCTCGACGGTGACCGCGGCCTTCCTCGGATCCTTCGTCGAGGTCGTCGAAGCCTTCACCATCATCCTCGCGGTCGGCCTGTCGCGAGGATGGCGGCCGGCCTTCGCCGGCACGGCGTTGGCTCTCATCGTGCTCGGGGCGCTGATCCTCGTCCTCGGGCCGCTGCTCGAGCTGGTCCCGATCGGACTGCTGCAGTTCGTGATCGGGACCCTGCTGATCCTCTTCGGCCTGCGCTGGCTTCGGAAGGCGATCCTGCGGGCCTCGGGCTTCATCGCATTGCGCGACGAGGAACGGGCCTTTGCGGCGGAGGCGGATCTGCTGAAGCGTCGCAGCGCCGAACGCCGGGCCGATGTCCTGGCGGGCGCCGCTGCCTTCAAGGCGGTGCTGCTGGAAGGCGTCGAGGTGGTCTTCATCGTGATCGCGGTCGGCGCCGGCCGCGGGATGACAGGCTATGCCAGCCTCGGCGCCGCCGCCGCCTGCCTCCTGGTGCTCGCCATCGGGCTGATCGTGCACAAGCCGCTGTCGCGGGTGCCGGAGAACACGTTGAAATTCGCCGTCGGCCTCCTGCTGACCTCCTTCGGCATCTTCTGGACCGGCGAGGGGCTCGGGGCCGGCTGGCCGGGTGCGGATCTCAGTCTTCTCGGCATCCTGGCGGTGGTCGCGATCGCCTCGCTCATGGCCACGCGGCTGCTGCGCTCGGTCCACAATTCACAGACGGGGGCGGCCATCCCATGAGTGTCATCCGGACCCTGATCGCCGAGTTCATCGGCTTGTTCATCGACGACGGGGCCTTGGCGCTGGCGGCGCTCGGGCTGATCGCCGCCATCGCGGCTGCCGTGCATTGGGCAGGCCTTCCTCCCCTTGGCGGCGGCATCCTTCTGCTGGTCGGCTGCCTCGGGATCCTCGCCGAAAGCCTGCACCGATTTGCCCGGAAGTGATCTCGCCGGCCCTTCGGCGCTTTCGATTCCCGTCGCAGAAGGCCGCCCGATCGCGCGGCGGATTGGAACCCCGGCGGATGCCACCGATGCAGGCGAGATTGCAATTTACCTGCAACATGGCCCTGCTGCGGGGAAAACAGGCTGGCTTTGCCACTGTCACGTTGATCTGCAACTCGACGGCAATTGACGCAATCTGAGCCGAAGTCATCATGGAGGATCGGCGGGGAGGGCGGTTGCCAGCCCGACGTCGCCCCCGGCCGTTCGGCGTCATGTGGACCGAGACGTGGACAGTGGACATGGATGAACGCTCGGGCCGACGACCGCAGGCCTACCGGGTGGCGCTGAGCCAGGAACGCATCGTCCTGGCGATCGCCGTGCTGATCTTCGCCGCCGCCGCGGTCGGGCTGCCGGGATTCCTGGCCCCCGACAACCTCATCGCCATTGTCCGCTCGGTCTCGGTGCTGGGCATCCTGGCGCTGGGCATGGGCCTCGTCATCATCGGCCGGGGCATCGACCTGTCGGCCGTCGCGGTGATGGCGATGTCGGTGGCCTGGTTCCTGCAGCTGCTCAACGGCGGCACCAGCGACGGCCTGGCCCTGGCCTACACCCTGGCGGCCGTGCTGTTCATCGGCCTGCTGAACGGCGTGCTGGTCGCCTATGCCGAGGTGCAGCCGATCTTCGTCACGCTGGCGACGGCGTCCTTCGTGTTCGGCTATGTCCGCTCGCAGGTGATCACCCAGGATGCGGTGCCGGTTCCATCAGGCCACTGGATCGAGCGGCTCGGCGGCCTGCGCATCGCCGACATCCCGGTCGAAGTCTTCATCTTCGCGATCCTCGCCCTCGCGGTGTCGCTGTTCCTGCGCCGCACCAAATGGGGCCGCTACGTCTACTTCGCCGGCGACAATCCGGCGGGCGCGCGCAACATCGGCGTCCCGGTCCGGCCGATGCTGGTGCTGCGCTACGTGATCTCGGCGCTGATCGCCTTCGTCGCCGGGCTGCTGACGGCGGCCAGCCTGCATTCGATCAACACCCGCATCGTCAACTCGTCGCTGCTCTACGACATCGTGCTGGTGGCGGTGATCGGCGGCATCGGGCTGTCGGGCGGCAAGGGCGGCGTGCGCAATGTGCTGATCGGGGCGGCGCTGGCCGGCATCCTGCTCAACACCATGACCATCATCGACATCCCGCTGCTGTACCAGAACCTGATCAAGGCGGGGATCCTGCTGGCCGCCATCATCGTCGACGGCATCCTCAACCCGCGCGACGAGCAGACGGCGCAGCAGGGCGACATCTGAAGCATCGCAGGCCCGATCCATGGCCCAACGAAACGGCAGAGAGGTAAGCATGATGAAGTACCTGAAGACGGTTCTGGCCGCCGCGGCGGCCCTGACGATTTCGGCCCAGGTGACGGCCAGCCATGCCGAGGACCTGGCCCAGGACCCGGGTCCTGCCGCCTATGCCCAGGCCCTCAAGGGCAAGCGCGTGATGCTGGTGCCGCTGGCGATGGGCTTCGACCTGGCCCAGGGCTGGACGGCCTATCTCAAGAAGGAGATCGACGCCTGGGGCGGGGTGCTGGAGACCCGCGACCCGAACTGGGTGGTGGATGCCGGCGCCCAGGCCATCACCGACGCGATCGCCTCCGACACCCGGCCGGACGTGCTGATCATCCATGCGCCGGACCTCAACTCCTACTCCAAGCTGATGAAGCGGGCACAACAGGCCGGCACCTATGTCATCCTGGTCGACAATCCCGCCAACTTCCCGGCCGACGCCTTCGTGGGCAGCGACTGGGACCGCCTCGGCCAGCTCGAGGCGGAGGCGGCGGTCAAGGCCTGCGGCCCGGGCTCGTCCAAGAAGATCGGGCTGGTCCAGGGCGACCAGGCCAATTCCTCGAGCCTCTACCAATATGCCGGGATCATGAAGGTGCTGGCCCAGCATCCGGACTTCCAGGTCGTGGCCAAGCCGGATTCCAACTGGGACGCCACCACCTCGCGCAACGTCACCGCGACCATGCTGCAGCAGCACCCGGACATCTGCGCGATCATCGACTTCTGGGACGGGGATGCGACCGGCGCGTCCGCCGCGATCCGGGACGCCGGCCTGCGGGACAAGGTGTTCCTGGTCACCACCGGCGGCGGCGAGAAGTCGGCCGATTGCGACAAGCTCGAGGACGGCACCTATGGCGCCGTGGTGATGACCGACCTGGCGCGCCAATCCGCCGACATGAACGCGATCATCAAGTTCCTGCTGCAGAGCGGCCAGCCGGCGGGGACGTCGCACACCTACATCTACACGCTGGAGAAGGCGACGACGAAGGCCGACCTCAAGCCCGACAGCTGCTGGGACCTGAAGGCGCTGCAGGCCAGCGCCGCGCAGTAACCCCGACTACGACTACGACTACGACGACGGCGGCCGGGGCAACCCGGCCGCCGGACCTTCCGATGCCCGAGCCCAAGGCGATCCCCGATGCCCCTTCGCAACCGCTGGCAGGCCTGGCGCCACGGCTTGGTCCCCAACCATGTCATCGGCGAGATCCTCACCAAGCGCTGGGCCGACAACGCCATACCCTTCCTGGCGCTGGTGGCGACGGTCGCGGTGTTCGGCACCGCCATCGCCGGGTTCTTCCGGCCGTCGGCGCTGCAGGAGACGGCCCGCCAGCTGGGTGAGTTCTCGATCGTGGTGTTCGGCATGACCGTCGTCATGCTCGGCGGCGGCATCGATCTTTCGGTCGGCTCGATCTTCGCGCTCTCGACCTTCGCCGCCGTGTTCGTGTTCTTCATCCTGGAGCAGCCGGTGTGGCTGGCGCTGGCGGCGGCGATCGCCACCGGGCTCTTGTGCGGCGCGGTGAACGGCTACCTCGTGGGATACCTCAGGCTGCGGGCCTTCATCACAACGCTGGTGACCTTCATCCTGGGGCGCGCGCTGTTCGACATCCTGGTGACCTCCTATGCCGCCAAGGTCCAGCTGTCCCAGGCCAGCTCCGACGTCTGGGACTATATCGGCGACGGGGCGTTCCACGGCTTTTCCGTCTCGGTGATCCTGGCGGCCGTGCTGGCCGCGGTCACCCATGTCGCGCTGACGCGGTCGCGCCCGGGATGGCACGTGCTGGCCGTCGGCGGGTCGCGGCGGTCGGCCCACAACGCCGGCATCCGCGTCCGGCGCACGGTGTTCCTGACCTATGTCTTCTCCGGCTTCTGCGCCTCGATCGGCGGCTTCCTGGTCGCCTGCCGGCTGAGCGGGGCAGGGCCGGGCACCGGGGTCAACCTGGAGATCCTGGCGCTGACCGCGGCGGTGGTCGGCGGCAACAGCCTGGGCGGCGGCCGCGGCTCGATCCCCAAGGCGCTGATGGGCGCGGTGGTGGTCCTGCTGATGACCAACGGCCTGATCCGGCTGGGCTATGGCACCGGGACCAACCAGATGGTGCTCGGCATCATGCTGGCGGCGGCCGTCATCATCGATGTCCGCTGGCTGAAGAACCGCCACAAGGTGCTGAACGAGCTGTATGTCGCGCCGGTCTATTTCGAGATGGGCGAGAGCCAGTCGGCGGTGCCCGGCTCCGGCACCAGCTATGAACTCGACAACCGGCTGTCGCAGGCCGGGCCGATCGGCCTCGGCGAGCTCGAAGGCCCCGAGGACGTCATCCTGGACCGCGACGACCATCTCTACTGCGGCACCCGCCATGGCGAGATCGTCCGCTTCTTCGCACCCGGCTACGAGCGGTCGGAGGTGTTCGCCCATGTCGGCGGTTTCCCGCTCGGGCTGGCCTTCGACCGCGCCGGGAACCTGGTCATCTGCGTCGGCGCCATGGGCCTCTATTCGATCGCGCCCGACCGCACCGTGACGCGGCTATCGGCCGAGACCGCCCGGTCGCGCACCTCGATCATCGACGACGCCCGGCTGCGCGACCCCAATGATTGCGACATCGCGCCCGACGGCCGCATCTACTTCACCGATTCCACCACGCGCTACGACGCGCATGACTGGGCGCTGGATTCGATCGAGAACCGCCCCACCGGCCGGCTGCTGGTGTTCGACCCCAAGGACGGGTCGACCCGCACGCTGCTGAGCGGCTACCGCTACACCAACGGCGTCTGCATCGCCCATGACGGCAGGTCGCTGTTCTTCGCCGAAAGCTGGGCCTGCCGGGTGCACCGCTACTGGCTCGAGGGGCCGAAGGCGGGCACGGTCGAATGCGTGATCCGCGACATGCCGGGCTATCCCGACAACATCAACCGCGCCTCCGACGGCGGCTACTGGATGGCGTGGCTGGGCATGCGCACGCCCAGCTTCGACCTGTCGCTGCGCCATCCCGGCATGCGCAAGCGCATGACCCGGCGCCTGCCGCAGGACGAATGGCTGTTCCCCAACATCAACACCGGCGGCGTGGTGAAGTTCGACGAGGCCGGCCGCATCGTCGACACCCTCGGCGACCTGACCGGCGTGTCCCATCCGATGGTCACCTCGATGCGCGAGCACAAGGGCCAGCTGTTCGTCGGCGGCATCCTGAACAACCGCATCGGCCGCTTCACGCTGCCCGGCGCCGATCCCGACTGGACCGGCCCGGACTCCTATTGGGGGCGGCCGTCATGATCCTGGACCCGATCCTCGACCTGTTCCGGGGCAAGGCGGTGACCATCCCGCCGATGGACGGCGCCTTCCGCCCCGACACCCGGCTCGACGAGGCGCCGCTGCTCGCCGCGCTGCCGGAGCCGGACACCCTGGCCTCGATCCACGGCACGCTGGTGGCCGGCAGCGGCAACGCGCTGTTCACGGTCGCGGCCGATGGCGGCGTGACCGTGCGGGAGACGTTCCCGGCGCCCGTCACGGCGGTCGCCGTGGATCCCGCGGGCGACCTCGTCGTGGGGTTGGAGACCGGCCGGCTGGTGATCGGCGGCCAGGAGGAGCGCCTGCCGGACGCGATCAACTGCATCACCGCGCTGGCCTTCGGACCGGACGGAACCCTGTGGCTGGCCAATGGCTCGGCCGTCCACAGCCCGTCGGAATGGGCCGCCGACCTGATGGGGCAGGGGGCGTCGGGATCCCTTTGGAAGCGCGAGGCAGGCACCTTCCGCCAGGTGGCCGGAGATCTCGCCTTCCCCTGCGGGCTGCTGGCCGACCAGGACGGCGTGCTGGTCAGCGAAAGCTGGCGCCATCGCCTGGTGCGCATCGACGGGCGGACGGGCGCACGTTCGACGGTGGTCGACCAGCTGCCCGGCTATCCCGCCACGATAGCGCCGGCCGCGGCGGGCGGGGCCTGGCTCTGCCTGTTCGCGCCGCGCAACCGGCTGGTCGAGTTCGTGCTGCAGGAGACGGAGTACCGGCGTGAGATGATGCAGCAGGTGCCGCCGGCCTACTGGATCGCGCCCAGCCTGTCCTCCGGCCGCAGCTTCCTCGAGCCGCTGCAATGCGGCGGCATCCGGACCATGGGGCTGCACAAGCCCTGGGCGCCGAGCCGGTCCTACGGCATGGTCGTGCGGCTGGACGCGGACCATCGCCCGGTCTCCAGCCTGCACAGCCGGGCCGGCGGGCAGCGGCACGGCACCCGCAGCGCGGTCGAGCATGGCGGCCGGCTGGTCGTCGCCGCCAAGGGCGGGGACTGCCTGGTCGCCATCGACATCGGGGCAGGGACGGGGCCAGGGACGGGGATGGGGGCAGGGCACTGACATGGACGCCATCGTCAGGCTGGAACGGGTGACCAAGACCTATCGTGGGGTCCCGGCCGTCACCGCTGTCGACTTCGAGCTGCGCCGCGGCGAGATCCACGCGCTGCTGGGCGAGAACGGCGCCGGCAAGTCGACGCTGACCAAGATCATGGCCGGGGTGGTCGAGGCGACCTCGGGCCGAATGATCCACAACGGGCGCGAGGTCCGCTACCGCTCGCCGCACCAGGCGCTGGAGGCCGGCATCGCCATGGTGTTCCAGGAGACCAGCCTGGTGCCGTCGATGACGGTGGCGCAGAACATCTATCTCGGCTCCGAGAAGCTGTTGAACCGGCTGCGCGGCGTCTACATCTCGGCCCAGCAGTTCCTGCAGTCGCTGAACTTCCCGGTCGATCCGGCCGCGGTGGTCGAGACCCTGGGCGCGGCCAAGCGGCAGATGGTCGAGATCGCCCGGGCGGTCCACCACAATGCCGGGATCATCATCTTCGACGAGCCGACCGCGGCGCTGACGCCGGAGGAAAAGCGCCACTTCTTCGCGCTGCTGCGCCGCCTCAAGGCGCGCGGCGTCTCCATCGTCTTCATCTCGCACGCGCTGGAGGAGGCGCTGCTGCTGGCCGACCGCATCACCATCCTGCGCGATGGCGAGCTGGTCGCCACCGGCGAGACCGCCGGGTTCGACCGCGCCAGCATCGTCTCCGCCATGGTCGGGCGCACGCTGTCGACCGCGCTGTACCGCAGCCGCGACCAGGGCCGGCTGCGCCCACCGGGCCGCCGGGTGCTGTCGGTGCAGGACGTGTCGATGGGCAAGATGGTACGCAACACCTCGTTCTCGATCTTCGCGGGGCAGATCACCGGGGTGTTCGGGCTGATCGGCTCGGGCCGGACCGAGACCTTCAAGATCGTCTCCGGCATCTTCAAGCGCGATTTCCGCCAGGGCGGCACCATCGAGCTCGACGACCGGCCGGTGCGCTACGCCGTGCCGCGCGAGGCGGTGAAGGACGGCATCGTCTACGTCACCGAGGACCGCAAGAGCGAGGGCTTCTTCGACAACATGTCGATCGCCGAGAACCTGTTTGCCGGGCTGCTGGCCGCCGACCGCGAACAGGGCTGGATCGTCGGCCTGAGGGAAATCCAGGAACTGTCGGCCCGCTGGACCAGGGACCTGAACATCAAGGCCATCAACAGCAACGCCCGGGTGGTCGAGCTGTCCGGCGGCAACCAGCAGAAGGTGGTCATCGGCAAGGGCTTGGTGCAGCGGCCGCGCCTGATCATCTTCGACGAGCCGACCCGCGGCGTGGATGTCGGCGCGATCGCGGAGATCCACCAGATCATCAACCGGCTGGCGGATGAGGGTCTCGCCGTCGTGGTGATCTCATCCTATCTGCCGGAGATCATGAACCTCTCGGACCGCATCCTGGTCTGCCGCCAGGGCCGTGTGGTGGAGGAGTTCCGGGCCGGCGAGGCGACCGAAGAGGACATCATGTTCGCCGCCGTGCACTGAGGGATTCCAGGGCTCGGGCTGCGGCAGAGCCGATCCGGATGACGGTGGCAATACATCGCAAGCAGCCCGGAACAATGATTAGACATTGCTCGGAATCATATTATATTGCATTTTTCTCAATAGTATTCCTCGTCATATCAACAACTTCACCTTGCCGACCCATCAATGTCGATTTAACATTTAAAGGTTATTTGGCATTTCTATGGAGGATTTTCATGGCGATTCTTCGTGGCGTGAATAAGCTCGCCGCTCGGCCGCCCCAGGCGGCATCCCTGGCCGCCAAGACGCCGGGGGAGATGAGCGCGGGCCTCGATCTGTACGGGATACTGTACAACGCGGCGACCCAGACGAACTCTCTCGACAGCTTCGCCGGGGCCATCGAGTCGGCCCTGGACGCGGCATTGGGGCCCAGCAACTACGTCACCTCGCTCGCGCTGGCCGAAAACGGCCACGGCAGTGCGTACACAACCTTCGGGAACAAGCTGCCCAATGCCGCCGTGTGGTGCGGCGACGCCGGTGTGCTGCCCGGGGTCGTCTCCAGCTATTTCGTGATGCTCACCGTGTTCACGGCCTGACGGCTCGACGGGATAGCGGGGCGGCCGTTTCAGGGCCGCCCGCCATCCGAGTTGAAGACCGAGATCCGCGACCGTCGGGGCGTTGCGGACCGCAAGCGGGAGACGAGGGCCAGGTCGACACCAGCACAAACCCTCGGCACCAATCGGCTCGCTGGAATGTTGGGCCGAGGCGAGCAGCCGATTTCGGATCATCCTCGTGACGATGTCGTCAGCACAATCTTATTTTCCATAATATATATTATCCGACTTACAGATGCCGGTGCAAAGTTGGGATGTGAAGCCATCCTGGTCGACGGCCTGCCACAGACGGTGCCCCCTGCCTCATCCACGCCGACCTGTCTCTCAGGGGAAAGCGCATCAACGTTGCCTCACGGTCCCTCCGCGCCTCGGTCATTCTGAGTTACCGCGCCAAGACCAGAATCGCGATGGCGCCGAGAAGCGCCACCGCATCCTCGACGATTGCCGCTGGGCGGTCCTTGCCGAAGGCGGCCGCCAGCCGGGCCCGTACCGCCGCTCCACCCAAGGTGCCGGCGACCGCGCCGACGATTCCGGCCACGGCACCGCCGATCCAGGCACCAGAAGGTGCCGCTATCGCGGCGCCGCTCAGGCAGCCCATCACGATCCTTGCTGCGAATTGCGGCGGCACCTTGCGGCTGGGTGTGGAAGGAAGCTGATCCGTCACCAATTCGGCAATTGCGGCAGCGCTCAGCACCCACGGCGTCCAATGATAGCCGAGGAACGCCAGCCAGGTGCCCGACAGGTCGAGCGCGCCGAGCTGGGCCGCCCAACTGACGGCGGCCGGCGCCAGCATGGCGCGCAAGCCGGCCACCACGCCAAGGAGAAGAGCAGGCAAAAATATCATGGTGCGTCTCCGAATAGATCCAGCCGCGCCCAGGAGGGCGCCGTCAAGTTGTTGCCTGCGTCGAGGCGTGGCCGGGGGCGGCCGCGCCGATCAGCACGATCTGGCCGGCGGTCGGCGCCCACAGGGCGATGCTGATGAGAGGCCGGTGCATGGCGGTGCGGTGCGATCCTTGTCCGGATCGGACCGTAGCCTTCGACCACCGCGAGGGATAATTACGGATCGGACAAGCGGTTTCGCCCACGGCTCCGCTACCCGCCCTGCCCTTCACTGACAGTTCTACTTTGCAGGCCACCCTGACAATTCAATCCGGTGGACACAACAGATGCAGCGGCGGGGATCGCCCCGGGCTCGATTTCCCGCCCCTCCCGACCCACCTTCCGGCTTGCGACGATCTGGCTCGTCGGGGCCGCGCCCGGCGGCGTCCATAATGTCGCACGCCCCGTCGAAGACCGGATCACACGGTCCGCGGGACGCGATCCATCAAACGCCGACGGCGAAAGACCAACATGACCGCGATCAAGACACCCTTGAGCGTCGCCATCCTTGACGACTACCAGAATGTGGCGCTGGAGCTGGCCGACTGGTCGCCCCTCGACGGCCGCGCCCGCATCACCGTCTTCAACGACCATCTGGCCGATCCCGACCAGGTCGTGGCGCGGCTGCAGCCCTTCGACGCCGTCTGCGTGATGCGCGAGCGCACGCCGCTGCCCAAGGCGGTGATCGACCGCCTGCCCCGGCTGAAGCTGATCGCCTCGACCGGCGCCCGCAACGCCTCGATCGATGCCGCGGCCGCCGCCGAGCGCGGCATCGCCGTGGTGAACACCGGCTATGATTCCAGCCCGACCATCGAGCTGACCTGGGCCCTGATCCTGGCCAGCGCCCGCCACATCGCCGCCGAGAACGCGTCGCTGCGGTCCGGCGGCTGGCAGCACACCGTCGGCGACGGCCTGCGCGACAAGACCCTTGGTATTCTCGGCCTCGGCCGGATCGGCTCGGAGGTCGCGCGGATCGGCAAGGCCTTCGGTATGGACGCCATCGCCTGGAGCCAGAACCTGACGCCGGAAAAGGCCGCGGCGCAGGGCGTGCGGCTGGTGTCCAAGGACGATCTGTTCGCCAAGGCCGATGTGCTGACCATCCACCTCGTGCTCGGCCAACGCACCCGCGGCCTGGTCGGCGCGGCCGAACTCGCGGCGATGAAGCCCACCGCCCGGCTGGTCAACACCTCGCGCGGGCCGATCGTCGACGAGGCCGCGCTGATCGCGGCGCTGCGCGACCGCCGCATCGCCGGCGCCGCCATCGACGTCTTCGATGTCGAGCCCCTGCCCCCGGACCATCCGTTCCGGTCGCTGGAGACCGTGCTGGCGACGCCGCATATCGGCTACGTCTCGCGCGAGCTCTACCGTACCTTCTACGGCGACGCCGCCCGGGCCATCGCCGCCTGGACGGACCAGCAGGCCTGAGATTGCGCATCTGGCGACGCCCGCTTCACCGCGCGGGCGTCGCCGGATGCGTTCTGGATCAAGATGCCCTTGCGCCGCGCCGATCCGGCCGTATGTTAGGCGCCGTCCGGAAGGGTGGCCGAGCGGTTTAAGGCTCCGGTCTTGAAAACCGGCGTGGCGGCAACGTCACCGTGGGTTCGAATCCCACCCCTTCCGCCATATCGCCAATTTTGTGGTATGGCGCCATATTCTGCGAGGTAGCTACCGATCATGTGTCAGGGCGGCGATCTGCGGTTCTCGAAGGTACGAAGCAGCACCGACGCAAATGACAGGTGATCTAGGCACAGACCGATGGAATCGGTCAGTATGTCGTGACCTCGGGGGTTTCGTATCGCCGACATCGACCCTGCAAAGACATACCGGAAGCCCATTTGTTCGTCTTTATCACTCGTCGTCAAAAGGTCGTTCAGCTTCACCTTCGGATTATTCTCATTGAACGCAGCCATCATAAGTTTATAGCCACTATCTTGGATACCGGAAACATCTCGCACTTTGTTGTCCAGAAGCTTAAATGCCTCGAACGTGGCCTGCGAGTAATGGCCATCGTCAAAGAGCTTCAACGAGACAGCCGAAATATCTGGATGGATATTGCGTTCATCGAACGGATGGAGCTCGCTGGGTTCTGGCGAGATGCGCGATCCAACATGCCTTGCATTCCGCGCAAACCGCTCGAACGAAGAAAATGAATCAGTCATTCAACAGGTTAGCCTTGATGCTCTTAAAGATGTTGTCATAAGTTTCGGCACTTGCTTCCGCCGGCAAGTTGATTTCAATGCGAACAGTAAGCGCCATATCCTTCTTTGAGGGCACCACCGACACGGGCGGCTTGATAGGAGCAGATGTATGAATCTGCTCCTTTGCCTTTACCGCATTCGGCCTTGGAGCCTTGGTGATCGACTTAGGTGCCCCACTGCTCTTTGACACCGCCGTGGCCTCCTCATGACCCGCCAGCGTCCGGAATGCCCGGAACAGACTTGCTTGACGAGTGCCGATCACTTCACTCGTCTTATCAGCGCTCCGGAAATAGCCGATAAGCGCATCTTTGCTCATAGTCCAGACGTCATCGCCACGTAGATCGAAGAGGTCCTTATACGAGTCCCGTATCAAGCTTTCGAAAGATTTCTTAAACGCTTCTTCATCGTGTGTGGTTAGGATCTCTTGACCACGAACGGTTCTCTTGCCTTCTTCATCAATAACCCCAATGAATTGGAGAGCATTTATTACATAACTCTCGTTCTTAGGCGCAACTCCAAGCTTTCTCACCGTATCGGAATTGACAGTCGCAGGAAAATTTTTACGAAGGAAGCCGATCATCTGTGTGATGTTCCCGGCACCGGATATATACGGATGAGTTGCCATAGTTCCCTCAAATTTCGAGACAGCAGCAAGCGCTAAGCGGCCAACCTCCCGTTAACACACCGTCACTCCATTGATCGTAGCCGCAAGCTTATGCTGGCATTGCCATTGCCTGTATAACGTTGGCGATCTTTTTTGCCTCCGCTTCCGTGAGATCAAACGGCAAACCCTGGATGTGAATCGTCAGGTCTACCCTGATCGGAATGGGAAGGATGCTACTGGCCATCGGCCCTGCAACGGCTGAAGGCGACTGTCGTGGCGCCTCTGGCGTCAAGTCCTCCGAGGTGTTTCTTGTTACTCTAAACGAAGCCTTGCCCGGGATTGGCTTTCGCTCACGGGCCTGTACGCTGGGTTTGAACGCGAGTGGATTTTTCACATAGCTAGAAAAATCGTCTAGGGCTGCCTTCACCCTACTCTTGTAGGTGACGAGGCTCTGAGGGGTGTATGTCTTGCCTTGCAAGTGCCCGAAGCGCCTCATGATGGCATCAAGATCAATCGACGTTACGTCCTGGGCCTCGTCCTCGTCGAGAATTCCCAGCACCTTGCCCACTGCAGCTTTCCGAGCCCGCGCGGTTGCTTGTGCCATCAGACCCTTCTGAGCCACATACTCAAGAAACGTGAGCGCCGCCTCGCGAGATTTGTTTCCGTCCATCTCGGCCTCGCCTCATCCATATGGACATAGATATACATGTCTATTGTCCATTTTGCAATAGACGGACACTTTGGGCATGGCGATGTGTCCCGAGTGAGCTTGCAAAAGATGGACAGCGCAATGGCCGCGTTCCGTCCAGTCGGAGCGAATGTCGTCTATGTCCTCGACAAAAACAGCAGATTCACGGTGACCGTTCATAAGCATTTTCCTGCCATTCTGCGGCCACAGCCCCATCGTAACACTCCGCTCCGAAGGGCTTGGACGCGGGGCGACAGGGTGGGACGGGGGCTCATGAAGCGGTGGATCGTCGGGCTGGCTCTGGCTGCCGCCCTGCTCGCCCCCGCGGTCGCCTCGGCCGAGGACAGCGCTCGGACCAGGCAGCTGCGGCTGCTCTGCGCCCAGCTTTCGGGCGACCTCACCAGCCCGGGCGGCATCGCCCAGTTCCGTCGCTGCCTGTCGCAGGATCCGGTCTCGGCGCTGCGCCAGAACGCCCTGGGCCCGCGCGCCGGCCGGGCCGCGTCGGGGCCGACGCCGTCGCCACCTGCCGGCTACGGCCGCGACAGCCGCACCGTGGTGGCCAGCGTCGCCGCGAAGTTCCAGATCGTCGGCGGCAAGACCGCCTATGTGCTGGCGACCGACCACGGGCTGTGGCGCCAGACCATGGGCGCCCAGGACGCCAGGCTGCTGGACCCGGCCGTCGCCGCGTTCCACGCGCTGGATGACACCGTCTTCTACGCGCTCGACCCCGACGGCAGGCTGTGGCGCGAGACCGGCGACGTCGCCGCACGCCAGGCGGTCGACACCGGCGTGGCCGCGTTCCAGCCGCTGGCGGACGGCACGGTCTATGTGCTGGGCCGCGACGACCGGCTGTGGCGCGGCACCGGCGACATGACCGACCGGGTGCTGGTCGATGGCGGCGTCGCCGCGTTCCAGGCGATCGACGCCACCGTGGTCTATGTCCGCGGCAAGGACGGCATGCTGTGGCGCGAGACCGGCACCGCGGCCGACCGCAAGGAGGTCGCGTCCGCCGTCACCGATTTCCGCATCGCGGGCGACACCATCTATGCCGTGACGGGCGCCGACGCCGCGCTGTGGCGGAGGACCGGCGAAGGCGAGCCGCAGAAGGTCGATGTCGCCGTCGCCGCGTTCCAGCCGGTCGACGCGACCATCGTCTATGTCCTCGACACCTCCGGCCGGCTGTGGCGCCAGGGGGCCACCGCCAGGTCGCGCCAGCTGGTCGACACCGATGTCCTGGTGCAGGCCGGCACAACCTCGTTCCAGGCCATCGACGCCGAGCATGTCCATGTCCTGGACAGCGACCACACGCTGTGGGCGGAAACCATGCCGCCGCTGCCCTGAGCCGCCGGCTGGATGGAGCGACCGATGGCCGAGATGTTCGAATGGGGCGATGAGAGCGTCCTGTCCTGCGATGCGGACGGGCCGGCGATCGACAGCGCCCGGAGCGCCCTGGACCTGGTCGGCGAGGCGCTGGGCCAGCGCGCCTCGGTGATCGCCCTGCCCGCCCGCCGCCTGGGCCCGGCCTTCTTCGACCTGCGCACCGGCATCGCCGGCGAGCTCGCCCAGAAGGCGGTCAACTACCACCTCAAGGTCGCGGTGATCGGCGACATCTCGCGATACCTCGAGGCCAGCACCGCGCTGCGCGACTGGGTGCGGGAATCCAATCGGCGCAGCAGCGTGTGGTTCGAGGCCAGCCTGGAAAGCCTGGCGGCTCGGCTCGGCGGAGTCTGATTGCGCTGCCCCCTCACTTTGTCATGCCACGGCTTGACCGTGGCATCCAGGGGGCGGCCAGAGCGGCTCTTGAAAGCCCCTGGATTGCCCGGTCAAGCCGGGCAATGACAGTTACAGTGGGTGTTACCTCTCCGCCATCAGCGCGTTCAGCTCCGGATACGGCATCGCCTCCGCGACCAGCGGGCCGGAGACGCCGTCCTGCAGGAACGGCTTGGCCAGCGCGGCGATCCGGGCATAGACGGTCTGCGACAGGCCGGAGCCGGCGCTGAGCCGCCGCACGCCGAGCCCCGCCAGCTCCGCCGCGCCGGGCAGGCCGGGCCGGGACATCACGTTCAGCGGCAGCGGCGTGCCGGCGGCGATCGCCTTGATCTCCTCCGCCTGGGTCACGCCCGGCGCGAAGAGGCCGTCGGCGCCGGCGGCGCGGTAGCGCTCGGCCCGGCCCAGCACCTCGGCCACCTCACCGCCCTTGGGGGCGAGGCCGCGGAGGTAGACGTCGGTGCGGGCGTTGACGAAGACATCAGCGCCGCTGCGGGCCGCCACGCGCTTGATCTGCTCGATCTTGGCGCAGAGCAGGTCGGGGCTGCCGGCTCCGTCCTCGATGTTGATGCCGGCCGCGCCGGCGCCGATCAGCCGGGCGACCGCCTCGCCCACCCCGGCCGGGTCTGCGGCATAGCCGCCCTCGGCGTCGACGGTCAGCGGCACCCGGATGATGCGGGCGATGCCGGCGGTGGACGCGACCAGCAGGTCCAGCGGCAGCGCGTCGCCGTCGGGATAGCCATGGGCCCAGGCCACGCCGGCGCTGGTGGTGGCGACGGCCTTGGCGCCGAGGCTTTCGATCACCCGGGCGCTGCCGGCGTCCCAGGCATTGGCGAGCAGCAGCAGCCCATCCCGGTGCAGCTGGCGGAACTGCTGCAGGGCGGCGGCCTGACGGGAAGCGGTCATGTGCGGTTCTCTCCCAGGATTGGTTCAGGCAGGAATCGTTCAGGACAGTGAAGCGAAGGCGGCGTCAGATGGCCAGCGACAGCTGCGGGCTGCCGGCGCCCTCATGGTCCAGCAGCCAGCGCTTGCGGGCGATGCCGCCGCCGAAGCCGGTCATCGACCCGTCGGCGCCGATCACGCGGTGGCAGGGCACGACGATCGGGATCGGGTTGGCGTTGTTGGCCAGGCCGACGGCGCGCATCGCCCCGGGTTGGCCGATCCGCCGCGCGATCTCGCCATAGGACACGGTGGTGCCGCAGGCGATGCCGCGCAGCGCGGCCCACACCGCGCGCTGGAACGGGGTGCCGCCGGCCTCGACCGGCAGCGTGTCGATCGCCGCGAGGTCGCCGGCGAAATAGGCCTGGATCGCCGCGGTCAGCCCGGCGGGATCGCGCTGCGGCGCCAGGGTGAAGCCGCCGGGCCCGGCGGAACGGGCCAGCCGCTCACGCAGCCCCTGCTCCTCCCCCCAGTCGATGGCGCGCAGGCGCCCGGCCTCGTCGGCCGCGATCAGCAGCTCGCCGACCGGGCTCGGGATGCGGTCGAAGACCAGGCGCAAGGGTTCAGCCATTCACCACTCCCTGTCCCGCATCCCGGGCCCAGAGGTGCTGGGCGGCATAGGCCCGCCACGGCCGCCAGGGCTCGGCCCGCTGCAGCAGGTCGGCCGGGCTGGGGCGGATGCCGGCATCGTCGGCGGCGCTGCGCAGCAGCCCGATGTCGCTGGCCGGGAAGGCGTCCGGCTCGCGCAGCGCGCGCAGGGCGATGTACTGCGCCGTCCAGTCGCCGATACCGCGGATGCTGAGCAGCCGGGCGATCGCCTCCTCGATGGTGCCGAAGGGGTGGAACAGCTGCGGGTCGGCGATCGCCGCCTCGGCCAGCGCCGTCAGCGTCGCCCGGCGCGATCCCGGCATGCCAAGGGTGCTGAGATCGGCGGCGGCCACGCGCTCGGGCGACGGGAAGGCGCGGGACAGCGCCGGGTGCAGGCGGTCGGCTTCCGGCAGCGTCGCGCCGCACAGCGCCACCAGCCGGCCGGCCAGCTGGCGCGCCGCGACCACGGTGACCTGCTGGCCCAGCACGGCGCGCACCGCCAGCTCGAACCCGTCCCAGCCGCCCGGGGCGCGCAGCCCCGGCCGCTGCGCCACCAGCGGCGCCAGGAACGGATCCTGCGAGAGATGGGCGCCGATCGCCTCGATGTCGGCGCCGACATCGAACACCCGCCGCACCCGGGCCAGGATCCCCGGCAGCGCGCGCACCGAGGGGAAGCGGACCAGCACCACCAGGTTGCTGCGCGCCGGTTCGTGCCGGATCTCGACGGTGCCGAGGTCGTCGCCATCGGCGACGCTGCGCCGGTAGGTCTCGCCCACCACCTCCTCGATGCCGGCGATGGTGCGGGCCCTGAGATAGGCCAGCATCGCCGGCCAGTCATAGGGCGGCCGGTAGCGCAGCCGCAGCGTCACCCCTGACGCGGCGAGGGAATCGGCCGGCAGGTCGGCCCGGCGGCGCAGCGCGCTGGGCGGGCGGCGGAACAGGTCGTGGAAGGTCTCGTTGAAGCGGCGGATGCTGCCGAAGCCGGCGGCCAGCGCCACCTCCGCCATCGGCATCCGCGTCTCCTGGATCAGCTGCTTGGCGAACAGCACCCGCCGGGTCTGGGCCACCACCACCGGCGAGGCCCCGAGATGCTGCTTGAACAGCCGGCGCAGCTGGCGGTCGCCGACGCCCAGCCGGTCGGCCAGCGCCTCGACCCCCGCCGCGTCGCCGTCCATGCCGCCATCGGCGATCAGCGCCAGGGCGCGCGACACGGTGTTGGAGGTGCCGCGCCAGGAGGCGAGGTCGGGCGCCGTCTCCGGCCGGCAGCGCAGGCAGGGACGGAACCCGGCCTCCTGCGCCGCGGCGGCGGAGGCGAAGAAGCGGCAGTTCTCGAACTTCGCGGTGCGGGCCGGGCAGACCGGGCGGCAATAGATGCCGGTCGAGGTCACACCGACGAAGATGCGCCCGTCGAAGCGCGGATCGCGGGTCACCAGGGCGCGGTAGCAGGCTTCACGATCGAGCAGGTCCATCCGCTGACCATCTCACACCCGCGAGACCGGTGCTCGCGGTTTTCGGACATGGTCATTCCGGCCCGATGGGACCGGACATCGCCTCGGCCTGGGCCACCAGCCAGTCGCACACCAGCGACAACGGCTTGCGCAGGGCGGCGCCGCGGATGGTGATCAAGTAGAAGCGCCGCCCGGTCACGAAATGCCGGGGATAGGCGTCGGCGAGGCGCCCGGCGCGGATCAGGTCGTCGATGATCGGGCGCCAGCCCAGCGTCACCCCCTGCCCGTCCATCGCCGCCTGCAGCGCCACCATGTGGTCGGTGACGCGCAGCGACCGCGCCAGGCCGGGCGCCGGCATGTCCAGCGCCGCGAACCATTCCGCCCAGGTCGCGCGGCGGCGCAGCGCGTCCTCGTAATGGATCAGCTGGCAGCGGTGCAGGCCGGCGGCGTCGCGCAGCGGACCGTGCGCCGCCAGATAGGCGGGGCTGGCCACGGCATGCACGCTCTCATGCCACAGCGGCACGGTGTCGTGGTCCGGCCATTTGCCGTCGCCCAGCCGGATGCCGAGGTCGATGCCGTCCATCCCGGGGTCGAGGTCGCGGTCCACCGTCTGGATGCGCAGCGGGATGGCGGGAAAGGCGTCGCGGAAGGCGGCGAAGCGCGGCAGCAGCCAATGCGCCGCCATCGCGGTCGAGACCGCGACCACGATCTCGCGCCGCGCCGCCGGCCGGCCGGTGATGTCGTCGATGCTCTGGGCGATCGCCGACAGGCTGGTGGCGACCGCGGCGTAGAGCCGCTCGCCCTCCGGCGACAGCTCCAGCCGGCGGTGGTGGCGGACGAACAGCTCGAGCCCGAGCGAGGCCTCGAGCTGGCGGATGCCGTGGCTGACCGCGGACTGGGTGATCGCCAGGTCCTCCGCCGCCTTGGAGAAGCTGAGCCGGCGCGCCGAGGCCTCGAACACCGCCAGGGCATTGAGCGAGGGCAGGCTGCCGCGGAGGGTTTGCATCGACTGGGCTCATGCCGGCGTGAAGGAAATTCGGTTTACCATCGGCCGGCCGGTCGAAAGAGTGAAGACACAGCAACGATCTACACCGGACATGTCGAACGCCGATCCCCTGCTGCAGCCTTACCGGCTGCGCCACCTGACGCTGCGCAACCGCTTCATGTCGACGGCGCATGAGCCCGCCTACACCGAAGACGGCATGCCGAAGGAGCGGTACCGCCTGTACCATTCCGAGAAGGCCAAGGGCGGCATCGCCCTGACCATGATCGGCGGGTCGTCGGTGGTGGCGCCGGACAGCCCGCAGGCCTTCGGCAACATCCTGCTGTACCAGGACGAGGTGGTGCGCTGGCTGAAGGAGCTGTCCGACGACGTGCATTCGCATGGCGCCGCCGTGATGATCCAGGTCACCCATCTCGGCCGCCGCACCAGCTGGTCGAAGGCCGACTGGCTGCCGGTCGTCGCCCCCTCCCCGATCCGTGAGCCGGCGCACCGCGCCTTCCCCAAGGCGATGGAGGACTGGGACATCGAGCGCATCGTCGCCGCCTATGCCGACGGCGCCGAGCGGGTGCAGGCCGGCGGCCTCGACGGGCTGGAGCTCGAATGCTACGGCCACCTGATCGACCAGTTCTGGTCGCCGGCCACCAACCGGCGCGACGACGAATACGGCGGCGGACTGGACAACCGGCTGCGCTTCGCCTTCCGGGTGCTGCGCGCCATCCGCGACCGGGTCGGGCCGGACTTCATCGTCGGCACCCGCATGGTGTGCGACGAGGATTGGGACCGCGGCCTGTCGAAGGCCGAGGGGCTGGAGATCGCCAACCGGCTGGTCGCCAGCGGCCTGATCGACTTCGTCAACGTCATCAAGGGCCACATCGACACCGACGAGGCGCTGTCGCATGTCATCCCCGGCATGGGCGCCCGCTCCTCCCCCCATCTCGACTTCGCCGGCGAGGTGCGGGCGGCGACCAGGGTGCCGACCTTCCACGCCGCCCGCATCCAGGACGTCGCCACCGCGCGCCACGCGATCGAGGCCGGCAAGCTCGACATGGTCGGGATGACCCGGCCGCACATGGCCGACCCGCACATCGTCCGCAAGGTGATGGCGGGGCGCGAGGACGAGATCCGGCCCTGCGTCGGCATGGGCTACTGCATCGACAGCATCTATGGCGGCCAGGCCGCCTGCATCCACAACGCCGCCACCGGGCGCGAGGCGACGATGCCGCATGTCGTGCCCCGCAGCACCGGCCCGCGACGCAAGGTGGTGGTGGTCGGCGCCGGCCCGGCCGGGCTGGAGGCGGCCCGCGTCGCCGGCGAGCGCGGCCATGCCGTGACCCTGTTCGAGGCGGCGGCCGAGCCCGGCGGCCAGATCCGCATCACCGCCGGGCTGCAGCGCCGGCGCGAGATCATGGGCATCGTCGACTGGCGCATGGCCGAGTGCGAGCGGCACGGCGTGGCGATGCGCTTCAACACCTATGCCGAGGCCGGGGACGTGCTGGCCGAAGATCCGGACGTTGTGGTGGTGGCGACCGGCGGCCTGCCGAACACCGGCTTCCTCGATGCCGGCGAGGAACTGGTGACCACCAGCTGGGACATCCTGAGCGGCGCCGTGAAGCCGGCCGAGAGCGTGCTGCTGTACGACGACAACGGCGCCCATCCCGGCCTGACCGCGGCGGAGTTCATCGCCGGGGCCGGCAGCAAGCTGGAGCTGGTGACGCCGGAGCGGATGCTGGCCCCGGATGTCGGCGGCACCAGCTACCCCGCCTATTTCCGCGCCTTCTCCGAGCACGGCGTCGCGATCACCATCAACCTGCGGCTGGAGAGCGTGCGCCGCGACGGCAACCGGCTGGTCGCCAGCTTCCGCGACGAATACGGCCGCCGCCAGGTCGAGAAGCGGGCCGACCAGGTGGTGGTCGAGCACGGCACCCTGCCGCTGGACGAGCTGTATTTCGCGCTGAAGCCGCTGTCGTCGAACCTCGGCGCCGTCGACTACGCGGCGATGATCGCCGGCCGGGCGCAGGCGGTGGCGCGCAACCCGGAGGGCCGCTTCACCCTGTGGCGGATCGGCGATGCGGTCTCGTCCCGCAACATCCATGCCGCGGTCTATGACGCGCTGCGGCTGCTGAAGGACGTGTGAGCGTGGCCATCCTCGCCATCGATGCCGATGCGCTGGCGGTCGACCCGCTGTGGCTGGTCGAGCAGCTGCGGCTCGGGCATCTCAAGGGCATCGGCGAGGTCGAGCGGCTGCTGATGACGGAGCCGGATTCCGCCAACAGCCTGCTGACCTGGGTGGCGTGGCGGCCCGGCGAGGCGCTGGGGGCGAAGCTGGCGGCGGTGTTCCCCGGCAATGAAGGCCGCGACGCCGGGCCCAACATCCGCTCAGTGGTGGTGCTGTTCGACGGGCAGGACGGGCGGCCCGAGGCGGTGATCACCGGCGAGAGCTTCACCCGCGCCAAGACCGCGGCCGATTCCGCCCTGGGCGCCAGCCTGCTCGCGCGGCCGGATGCCGAGACCCTGGCGGTGCTGGGGGCCGGCGCCCAGGCGGAGACCCAGATCCGCTACCTCCTGGCGGTGCGGCCGTCGCTGCGGCGCGTGGCGATCTGGAACCGCAGCGGCGACAAGGCCCGGGCGCTGGCTGCCGGCCTCTCCCTCCCCGGCGTCGAGATCGCCGCGGCCGCGGATGCCGAGGCGGCGGTGCGCGCCGCGGATATCGTCTCCTGCGTCACCGCCTCCGCCATGCCGGTGCTGCACGGGCGCTGGCTGAAGCCGGGCGCGCATGTCGACCTGGTCGGTTCCTTCACGCCGGAGATGCGGGAGGTCGATGACGATACGATGCGGCGGGCGCGGCTGTTCGTCGACACCCGACGCTTCGCGGTCGAGGGCTGCGGCGAGTTCACCCAGGCGATCGCCGCAGGAACCATCTCTGCCACCGATGTCGTGGCCGATCTGGCCGAACTCTGCGCCGGCGCCGCAGGCCGCCGCTCGCCCGCCGAGATCACCTTGTTCAAGAACGCCGGGGGCGGGCATCTCGACCTGATGGCGGCCCGGGCCTTCCTCGCCCTCGCCCGGCTCGGCTGAACCGATCGCAACGAAACCGGCCCAGGCAAGGGCCGGACTGCAACTGACAGGGGTGCATCATGGACGACGAGACCTTGCGCGATCTGCATCCGGCGATTCCGCCGATGGCCGAACAGCTGAAGGCCGGGCGGATCGGCCGGCGCGACTTCATCCGCACCGCCGCCCTGCTCGGCATGGCCGCCCCGGCGGCCTACGCCATGGCCGGCCGGATCACCGGCGACGCCGCGATCCCGCAGGCGATGGCCCAGGACACACCGCGCAAGGGCGGAATCCTGCGCATCGGCATGCCGGTGATGGACTGCGCCGACCCCGCGATCTTCGACTGGTCGGAGAAGGGCAATGTCGCCCGGCTGATCGTCGAGCCGCTGGTGTCGATCGGCACCGACGACATCTCCCGCCCCTGGCTGGCCGAGCGTTGGGAGGCCAATGACGATGTCAGCCAATGGACCTTCCACCTCCGCCAGGGCGTGAAGTGGAACAACGGCGACGATTTCGGCGCCGACGACGTGATCGCCACCTTCACCCGCTGGCTGGACAGCAAGACCGGGTCCTCGAACCAGGGCCGCTTCAGCGGCCTGACGGTGAAGGACGGCGACACGGTCAAGCTGGCGCCGGGCGCGCTGGAGAAGGTCGACGACCACACCGTGCGCTTCCACCTGCAGACCCCGATGCTGCAGTTCCCGGAAAGCCTGGGCGACTATCCCGCGCTGATCACCCATCGCGACTTCGCCAAGGACGGCGCCAACCTGATGAAGACGCCGATCGGCACCGGCCCGTTCCGCCTGAAGGAGGTGGCGGTGGGGTCGCGCGCGGTGTTCGAGAAGCGGCCGGCGGCGGAATACTGGGGCGACGAGGTCTATCTCGACGGCGTCGAATATGTCGATCTCGGCAGCGACCCGTCCGCCTGGCTGGCGGCGCTGGGCTCCGGCCAGGTCGACCTGGTGAGCCAGGTGCCGGTCAACCTGCTCCCCGCGGTCCAGGGTATCCCAGGGCTGAAGCTCTATGACAAGCTGACGGCGGAGACCGGCGTTGCCCGCTTCCGCATCAGCGAGAAGCCGTTCGACCAGAAGCCGGTGCGCCAGGCGATCCAGGCCTGCGTCGACCATGCGCGCCTGACCCAGCTGGCCTATCAGGGCTTCGGCACGCCGGGCGAGGACGTGCATGTCTCGCCGATCCACCCGGAATACACGCCCCTGCCCCTGCCGCCGCCGGACATCGACAAGGCGAAGAGGCTGCTGGCCGAGGCGGGCTATCCCAACGGGCTGTCGATCGAGATCAACTGCCAGGATGCGCTGAAGCACGAGATCGACACCGCCACGGTGCTGTCCGAGATGGTGAAGCCCGCGGGCATCGACCTCAAGGTCAATGTGCTGCCCGGCGCCACCTTCTGGGACCGCTGGACCAAATGGCCGTTCTCGGTGACGCAGTGGCTGACCCGGCCGCTGGCGGTGCAGGTGCTGGCCCTGGCCTACCGCACCGGCGTGGCCTGGAACGAGACCGGCTATTCCAACCTGGAATTCGACCAGGTGCTGGACCAGGCCCAGGCCACGCTCGACATCGAGAAGCGCAAGGTGCTGGTGCACCGGCTGGAGCAGATCATGCAGGAGGACGCGATCGCCATCATCCCGTTCTGGCTGAAGATCTTCACCGCCAGCAGCGACAAGCTGCAGGGCTTCGAATACCACTTCGCCCGCGAGATGCACCTGAACAAGGTCTGGCTGGCGGGGTGAGTTGGCGGGAAAGAGCGGCCTCGCCTGCCCCCTCTTCGTCATTGCGAGCGTAGCGAATCCATCCATGCCAGGCGGCGCCATGGATGGATTCGTCGGCTTCGCCTCCTCGCAATGACGGTGGGGGAGAGGCCGGGCCTCCGCAGCGAGAGCGGCACAGGCGCAGGATCCCGTTGAAAATAGTTCAGTCGGGGAAATATTTCGGTCGGGACATGTCGGATCATGGAACGGCCCTTCGTCTTACAGCCGGCGTTGGCGAAAACGCACGAGATGGAGAGGAAGATCCCCATGATCCGCACAGCCCTGATGGCCGCAGCCCTGCTGGTCGCCGCCCCTGCCCTGGCCGAGGCCCAGCCGGCCGGCGACCGCGTCGAGGTCAACGGCATGCAGATGTATTACGAGGTGTCCGGCACCGGCGCTCCGCTGGTCGTGCTGCACGGCGCCTACATGAACATCCCGTCCATGGGCGCGATCATCCCCAGGCTCGCCGAGACCCACAAGGTCTATGCGATCGAATTCCAGGGCCACGGCCGCACCACCGACATCGACCGCCCGATCACCTATCCCGCCCTGGCGGACGATGTGGCCGCCTTCATGGACAAGGTCGGCCTGAAGCAGGCCGACGTGTTCGGCTATTCCATGGGCGCCGCCGCCGGGCTGCAGCTGGCCATCCGCCACCCGGAGAAGGTGAACAAGCTGGTGATGGCCTCCGCCGCCTACGACGCCCAGGGCTGGCAGCCGGAGTTCACGGCCTTCATCCCGCAGATGACGGTGGAGATGTTCGTCGGCATGCCGGTGTTCGCCGAGGCCTATCGCAAGCTCGCCGCCAACCCCGACGGCTTTCCGGAGCTGGTCCGCAAGCTGATCGCGCTGGAGCACGAGCCGATGGCCTGGGGCGCCGACGTCAAGGCGCTGAGGACTCCGGTGCTGATCATCACCGGTGACGCCGACGTGGCGACCCTCGAGCATTCGGTCGCGCTGTTCCGGCTGCTCGGCGGCGGCGGCATGGGCGACATGGGCAAGCCGCTGCCCGCCTCGCGCCTCGCCGTCCTGCCCGCGACGTCGCACACCGCCGTCATCGGCCAGACCGAGCTGCTGGCGGCCATCATCGAGCCGTTCCTGAAGGGCGAGACGCCGAAGGGGATGTTCGAGTAGAGAGAAACATGGCGTTCGCGATCAAAGCCGAGATTGTCGATCCGAGGGCGGAGACGTTCGCGTTCGCCGCGCAGAAGACGATGTATGGCGGCAAGCATATCGCCGAAGGCGACACGGTCTTCGTGTTCGCGAGCGAGACCGAGGGCGGGCAAGGCCTGATCGCGCGCGGCATCGTCACCTCGGCCGAAGCGATCGCGAAGCTGCCCGGCATCGCCCGGCAGACGCCGCGGGTGAGCCTCACCATCCGGCGCACCGCACTGGCGAAGCGGCCGCTGGGGCGGCGCGAGCTCAAGCTGTTCACCGAGTGGAATGACGGCCGACCCGGGACCGAGCTCAACTTCAAATTCTATCGTCAGGCGACGAACAAGATCGTCGGCCTGTCGGACGAGGCGGCCGCGTTCCTCAGCGAATTCTTCTAGTGCAGACCGGCTGACGGTTCTCTCTCCGCGGAGACGATGCCGGGACCCGGACGCCCTCCGTCACGCCGCGGCGTTGTCCCGGCGGGTGCCGTCCTTGCGCATCTGGTCTGGCGTCGTCCCGGTCAGGCGGTGGAACATGGCGATGAAGGCCGAGGCGTTGCCGTAGCCCAGCGACACCGCCACCTGCCGCACCGGCTGGCCCTCCTCCAGCCGGGACAGGGCGGCCACCAGCTTCATCCGCTGGCGCCATTCGGCGAAGGACATGCCGAGGTCGCGCTGGCAGTGGCGCGACAGCGTGCGCTCGGTGGTGCCGGTGATCCGCGCCCATTCGGCCAGCGATCGGCGGTCCCCCGGATCACGCTGCAGCGCCTCCAGCACGAGGCGCAGCACCGGGTCGTCCGACACCGGCAGGTAGGAGGCGTGGCGCGGCGCCAGCCGGATCTGGTCGACCAGCACCTGGGCCAGCCGCAGATCGGCGTCGCTTTTCGGCACGCGGATCTTCCGGGCGTCGAAATCGGCCAGGATCGCCTTGATCAGCGGGCTGAGGTTCAGGGTGCAGGGCTCGGCCGGCAGGTCGGCGCAGAGTTCGCGCACCACATAGATCGAGACATAGCGCACCGCATCGCGGTTCTGGCAGGCATGTGGCATGTCCGGCGGGTTCCAGATCGCGTAATGCGGCGGCGACAGGTAGTGCACGCCGCCGATCGTCGTCTGCATCAAGCCGCGGACGGCATAGTTCAGCTTGCCCCAGGGCAGTGTCACCACGGGCCAGACCATGCCGGCGGGATAGTCCTCGGTTCGGAAGGACAGCGGGTCGGGCTGATCGCCGTAGAGATCGGGCCTGCGGTCGGGGGATCCGGCGTCAGTCATGTCCAGTCCTCTCCATCGCCTGTCCGAAACTCATTATATATCTCTAAGCCGCCAGACGCTAGGGTTGCGGCATGCCAAACCAGAGCCCCACCCTGCCCTTGCGGTACCTCGCGCTGCCGGTCGTGACCATCGCGATCTGGTCCGGCAACGTCGTCGTCACCAAGCTGGCGGCCACCGCGATCCACCCCAGCGTCATCGCCTTCGAGCGCTGGCTGCTGGCGCTGCTGCTGCTGTCGCCCTTCCTGCTGCACCAGGTGTGGCGGCTGCGGCGCGAGATCCTGCGGCAGCTGCCGAAGCTGGCGGTGCTGGGACTGCTCGGCATGGCGACCTATCAGGGCCTGGCCTATTACGCGGCCGAGACCACCTCGGCCACCAAGATGGGCTTCGTGGTGTCGCTGGTGCCGCTGCTGACCATGGCGCTGTCCAGCCTGCTGCTGGCCGAGGCGCCCAGCCTGGGCATGGTGGCCGGCGGGGTGCTGTCGCTGTTCGGGCTGACGCTGCTGATGGGCCAGGGCGATCCCGCCTCGGTGTTCACCGGTGGCCTGTCGCCGGGCGACGGCATGATGCTGGTCGCCTGCGTCGCCTATGCCGGCTACAGCGTGCTGCTGCGGCGCTGGGCGATGCCGCTGCCGGCCTGGCCGTCGCTGTACATGCAGATCGCCTTCGCCACGCTGTTCCTGCTGCCGGGCTGGGCGCTGGCGCCATCGGCGCCGCACAGCGCGACCGCGATCGGGCTGGTGCTCTATGCCGGGATCCCGACCTCGATCCTGGCGCCGTATCTGTGGATGCAGGCGATCCGACTGCTCGGGGCCAGCCGCACCAGCATCTTCATCAACCTGGCGCCTGTCATGACCGCGGCGATCGCAGTGGCGGTGCTGGGCGAGACCGTGCACCTGTACCATCTGACCGGCGGCGGGCTGGTGTTGCTGGGGGTCCTGCTGGCCCAGCGCTTCAGCCGCCGGCCGGCGCCACGCCCGGTGCCCGACACGGCGCAGGCCGAGGCCGCGGAGTAAGACGGGGCACCGCGTCCCCTAGGGGATGCGGCGCCCGTCCGTCCGCGTCCTACTTCCAGCCGTGCTCGGCGCCGAAGGCGCGCAGCGCCTTGTCATGCTCGCGGCGCAGTTGGGTCAGCTTCCGGGTCAGGTCCCGCCCGAGGATCTTGGCGTAGTCCTGGCCGGTCTTGGCCTTGGCCCAGTCGTTCTCCACGAAGCGGGCGTCAACCCGGCCGGAGCGGGTGACCGACACCGGCGTCTGGGTGAAGCTGCCGGCCGCCTTGGTCAGCTCGGCGACGAAGGTGGCGTCGTCGAGGCCGCTATAGGCCTTGCCCGTGGAGTCGGCGATGTTCAGGAAGAATAGGTCGTGGCCGAAGGCGGTGTAGCCGCCGCCGAGGCCCTTGTTCACCGACGCCGCATGCTCGTAGAAGGCCTGCGCCTCCGGCCCGGTCGGCGCATGGTCTTTGAAGGTGACCACGGCGAAGGCGGTGTTGCCCTGGCCCTCGGGCGTGAAGTCGGTGACCAGCACGCTCCACTGCCGGAAGGTGTAGCCTAGCGCGGCGGCGAGCTTGGTCGCCGTATCGGGGTCGGTCTCGAAGGCGGATTGCAGCGAGGCGTTGGTGTGCAGCTCGTAGCCGCCCGGCGTGACCTCGGTCTGCACCTGATCGGCCGGAAGCTTCAGCAGCTCCAGGATCTTCGGCAGCTCGGTGTCCCGCACCTGCTCGGTGAAGGCGGCGCGCTCGGGGTACTGCGCCTTGTTCTCGTCGAGGCCGAGCGACTTGAAGGTCAGCGCCTCGTAGGAGAACAGCAGGGTCGGGCCAGTCGGGGCCACCGGGGCCGGCGCCGGCGCGTTCTGGTCGGCACAGGCCGACAGGGTCACCGCGGCGGCGAGGCCGCCGACCAGCGCCAGGGTTTTGAGAGATCGCAACAGGTTCATCAGGTAGTCCCCTCCAGATCAGGGCGCGATGCCCGGGCCGGAGTATAGGAAGGATCGTCGGCCGCCGCAGGTCCCCAATTTGCGGGGATCGCCGGGATGCGATACCAGATGGGCATCGTTCGTTCCGGAGACCGACATGACCGACCGTCCCGATGAGTCCCCCGACGCCGGCGACGCCACGCGCCGCCTGATCGAGGTGATGGCGCGGCTGCGCGACCCGCAGGCCGGCTGCCCCTGGGACATCGAGCAGAACTTCCGCACCATCGCGCCCTACACCATCGAGGAGGCCTATGAGGTGGCCGACGCGATCGAGCGCGACGCGATGGACGAGCTGAAGGACGAGCTCGGCGACCTGCTGTTCCAGGTCGCGTTCCATTCGCGGATGGCGGAGGAGCGCGGGGCGTTCGATTTCGCCGGTGTCGCCGCCGGCATCGTCGACAAGATGATCCGCCGCCACCCCCATGTCTTCGGCGACCAGCCGGTCGATGCCGACGGCATGCCGGCGCAGTGGGAGCGGCAGAAGGCGGAGGAGCGAGCGGCCAAGGCCGCCATCGAAGGCCGGGCCGCCGGCGCGCTGGACGGCATCGCCGCCGGCCTGCCCAGCCTGACCCGGGCGCTGAAGCTGCAGAAGCGCGCCGCCCGCGTCGGCTTCGACTGGACCGACCCGGCCGACATCCTCGACAAGATCGACGAGGAGGTCGCGGAGATCCGGGCGGAGATCGACGCCAAGGCGCCGAAGGAGCGGATCGAGGACGAGATCGGCGACCTGCTATTCTGCGCCGTCAACCTCGCCCGCCGTTACGAGGTCGACCCCGATGCCGCCCTGCGCCGCACCAACGCCAAGTTCGAGCGCCGCTTCCGCCACCTGGAGGCCGCGCTGAAGGCCGTGGGCCGCGACCCCGCCGGCGCCAGCCTGGACGAGATGGAGGCGCTGTGGGTCGCCGCCAAGCAGGCGGAAAGGGTAGCGTGAGGATGGCAATGCTGTCAGGCAGGGGCCGCCTCCCCGCCGTCACCGCGATGACGGTCGCATTCCTGGCTTGCACTGCGGCCTTTGCTCAGACACCTGCAGAGCTGCTGATCGGCCGATGGGAACTGGTCTCCCAGCGACGGGTCGTCGATGGAAAGGGCGATACGGATCGGCCCGTCTCGGACAAGGGCCGCTCGATCATCGACTTCAGCACCGATGGAACGTGGCGGATCTTCGCCAGTTCGCACAAGGGATCACACGGCACCTATCGATGGCTGGGACCCGATCGAATCGCGTCGACAACCATCAAGGCTCCGATCCCGGCTGGCAACGGCGCCAGGCGGACCTTGTCCGTTGAGGTCGAGGAGCGGCAACTCACGCTGACGGTGGCGCTCTCGGCGGAGGAGCTGAAAAAGTCCGGCGGACAGGCCAAGCCGGATGTGTCGTATCCGCAGGAGCTGGTGGTCGTCTCCACGTTTCGACGGCTGCCGGACTGACCGCCGAACGCCGGGTCGGCGAGCCGACCCGGCGTTCGGCGAACGATCAGACGCCCAGCAGTTCGACGTCGAAGATCAGGGTGGCGTTCGGCGGGATGACGCCGCCGGCGCCGCGCGCGCCATAGCCCAGGGCGGCCGGGATGGTCAGCCGGCGCTTGCCGCCGACCTTCATGCCGGCGACGCCCTCGTCCCAGCCCTTGATCACCCGGCCGCCGCCCAGCGGGAAGCGGAACGGCTCGTTGCGGTCCTTGCTGGAATCGAACTTCGTGCCGGCGCTGCCGTCGGCGTTCTGCAGCCAGCCGGTGTAGTGCACGGTCACGGTGACGCCGGCCTTGGCCTCGGCGCCGGTGCCGATTTCGACGTCGTCGATCTCCAGCCCGGAGGCGGTGACGGTGCGGGACATGGGGATTCCTTTCGCTTCTTGTCTCGGGTTCTGTCGGGTGTCAGGCCGCGGCGGCGATATCGCCCATGGCGGCGCGGGCGGCGTGCCAGCTGGGCTCGTCGGGCGCCACCAGGATGGGGCCCTGGCGCAGGGTCGGACGGTAGCGGGTGCCGTCCATCACCGCGGCCCAGCCGCCGGCCTCGGCGTGCATCAGCGTCCCGGCCGCATGGTCCCAGGGGAACAGCTTGCGATAAGCCAGGATGTCGATCCGCCCCTCGACGGCGTCGATGTAGTCGGCGCCGGCGCAGTTGACATGGACCTGCGATGCCAGCGCATCGCGCAGCCGGACCAGCCCCTCGGCATAGCCAAGCGGCCGCTTGGCCAGGTTGAAGCCGCCGCGCAGCGCCGCCAGCGGACCCGGCCTGGCCAGGGTCAGGCGCCTGCCGTCGAGCCAGGCGCCCTCGCCGCGGATGGTCCAGGCGGTGCGGTCCTCGACCGGCAGGTGGATCCAGCCCATCAGCGTCTCGCCCTTGCGCGCCAGGGCGACGATGGTGGCGAAGCGCGGCCGGCCGGCGACGAAATTGGCGGTGCCGTCGACCGGGTCGACGATCCAGACCGGGTCGTCGCCGTCCAGCAGGTCGAGCACGGCGGGGTCCTTGGCGTAGGCCTCCTCCCCCAGCACGCGCGATCCGGGCAGCAGCGCGGGCAGCCGCTCGGCCAGCCGGATCTCGCTCTCCTGGTCGGCGATGGTGACGAGGTCGCCGGGCGCCTTCTCCATCACCGCCCCCGCCTCCAGCCGGCCGAAGCGCGGCAGGATCAGCTCCCGCGCCGTTTCGGCGATCAGGGCGGCGACCTGGTCGATCTCGGGCAGGCGCATCAGGTCGGCATCCTCAGTGGCGGGTGGTGCCGAGCTGGCGGTGCAGCCGCGCGGCGTCGTTCGGGTGCAGCCGGACGCGGACGAAGACATGGGCGCCGTCGTCGCGCGCCTCCAGCACCTCGCCATGGCTGTGCAGCCAGGCCATGGTGCGGCCGTCGGCGATATCCAGCTTCACCGTCAGGGTCTCGCGGTCGGCGTTGATCCGGGTCGCGACCAGCGCCAGCAGCGCGTCGCAGCCCTCGCCGGTCAGGGCCGAGATCACCGCCGTGTCGTGGCCGCGACGGCGGCCCGCGGCCGCCAGCGTCTCGCGCTCATGCTCCGGCAGCAGGTCGGCCTTGTTCAGCACCTCGATCACCCGCCCGTCGGCGTCGATGTCGATGTCCAGGTCGCGCAGCACGCCTTCGACGTCCTCGCGCTGGGATTCGGTGTCGGGATGAGCGATGTCGCGGACATGCAGGATCACATCCGCGGCCTGCACCTCCTCCAGCGTGGCGCGGAAGGCGGCGACCAGATGGGTCGGCAGGTCGGAGATGAAGCCGACGGTGTCGGACAGGATGATCTTGCGCCCCTGCCCCGCCTCGATCGCCCGCATGGTCGGGTCAAGGGTGGCGAACAGCATGTCCTTGGCCAGCACCGTGGCCCGGGTCAGCCGGTTGAACAGGGTCGACTTGCCGGCGTTGGTGTAGCCGACCAGCGCCACCACCGGATACGGCACCCGCGCCCGGGCGTCGCGGTGCAGCGACCGGGTGCGGCGGACGTCGTCCAGCTGCCGCTTGATCTGGATGATGCGGTCGTCGATCTGGCGGCGATCCAACTCAATCTGGGTTTCGCCGGGGCCGCCGAGGAAGCCGGCACCGCCGCGCTGCCGCTCCAGATGGGTCCAGGACCGCACCAGGCGCGAGCGCTGGTAGCTGAGATGCGCCAACTCGACCTGCAGCTGACCCTCGCGGGTGCGGGCCCGTTCGCCGAAGATCTCGAGGATCAGGCCGGTGCGGTCGATGACCTTGACCTTCCAGCGCCGCTCGAGGTTGCGCTGCTGCACCGGGCTCAGCGTCGCGTCGACCACGACGAGCCCGGCTTCGGTCGCGGCGACCACGGTCGACAGCTCCTCCAGCGCGCCCTCGCCGATCAGGGTGGCGGGGCGCGGCTGGGCGACACGGACGCAGCGCGCCTCGGCGACCTCGAGGGAGATCGCGCGTGACAGGCCGACCGCCTCCTCGAGTGAGGCTTCGGGGGTGCGGCCGGTGTCGTGGCGGGCGCTGGGGAGCACGGGGTGAATGACGATGGCGCGCCCAGAGGACGCGCCATCCACACCGAGATTCTGTCCCAAAGGGATCAGGCCTCTTCCTTCTGCGGCTCGAACAGCTGGATCGGATGCGCCGGCATCACGGTCGAGATGGCATGCTTGTAGACCAACTGCGAATGCGCGTCACGGCGTAGCAGGACCGAGAAGTTGTCGAACCAAGTGATGATTCCCTGGAGCTTCACCCCGTTGACGAGGAAGATCGTCACCGGGATCTTGTTCTTGCGGACGTTGTTGAGAAACACGTCCTGAACGTTTTGTGCCTTTTCAGACATAGTTCGGATCCTGCTGCTTGATTTTATTGGAGCCCCGTCGGGCCCGAGCCACACGATGTGGCACCGTTGGACAATATGGGAAGCGATAGGCCGGAGAAAAGAGACACATCGACATGATCACGATGCGCCGGCACCTTCGGCATGGGCGACATACGCCTCCAGCAACCGGCGGCCCAGGGCGCCGGGCGTGCCGTCCCCGACGGCGCGGTCATCGATCCGCACCACCGGGGTGACGAAGCTGGTGGCGCTGCTGACGAAGGCCTCGCGCGCCGCATAGGCCTCGTCGAGGTCGAACGGTCGCTCCTCGAAACGCACGCCCTCCGCCGCCGCGATCCTCAGAATCGACTGGCGGGTGATGCCGTTGAGGATGTCGTGGCTGGCCGGTCGGGTGACCAGGGCCCCATCCGCGGTCAGGATCCAGGCGTTGGACGACGTGCCCTCGGTGACGAAGCCGTCCTCGTCCACCTGCCAGGCCTCGAAGGCACCGCGCTCCGCCGCCTCCTGCTTGCCCAGCACCTGGGCCAGCAGGCCGACGGTCTTGAGGTCGCAGCGCTTCCATCGGATGTCGGGGATGGTGATCACCCGGACCCCGGCCCGGGCGTTGGCCGCCAGGGCCGCGCGCCGCGTGGTCATCACCAGGGTCGGCCGCGCCGCCGCGGGGAAGCGGAAGTCGCGCGCCGCCGTGCCCCGCGTCACCTGCAGGTAGATCAGCCCGTTGCGCACGCCGTTGCGCCCGATCAGCCGGCGCATGATCAGCCGCATCACCCGGCGCTCGCAGGGCCAGGCGATGCGCAGCTCGCCCAGACAACGGTCGAGCCGGTCGAGATGGCCGTCCTCGTCGATCAGCCGGCCATTGCGGATGCACACGACCTCGTAGACGCCATCGGCGAACTGGAAGCCCCGGTCCTCGACATGCACCGCCGCCTGGGCATGCGGCACATATCGCCCGTTCACATAGGCGTCGCGCGCCATTCCCTGGTGTCTCCCGCTCTTCCGATGGGTGTCAGTCGACGAGCTTGCCGGGCCGGTCGCCGGCGCCGTGCACGCCCAGGCTCTTCATCTTGCGATGCAAGGCCGACCGCTCCATGCCGATGAACTCCGCCGTCCGGCTGATGTTGCCGCCGAAGCGGGTGACCTGGGCGATCAGGTACTCCCGCTCGAACAGCTCGCGCGCGTCGCGCAGCGGCAGGCCCATGATCTCGCTGCCGCGGTCGCCGCGTAGCACCGCCGGGGCGATGGCGCCGATCTCGGGCGGCAGCATGTCGGCATGGATCGGCATCGAATTGTCGCCGGCCGCCATGATCAGCAGCCATTCCACGACGTTGCGCAGCTGGCGGACATTGCCGGGCCAGCTGTAGGCCTGCAGCGCCGCCATGGCGTCCTCGCCGATCTGGCGCGGCATCAGCCCCTGGGTGTCGGCGGCGCGCTGCATGAAGTGGCGGGCCAGCAGCGGGATGTCCTCGCGCCGGGCGGCCATCGGCGGCACCGCGATCGGCACGACGTTGAGGCGGTAGTACAGGTCCTCGCGGAACCGCCCTTCGGCGATCTCGCCCGGCAGGTCGCGGTTCGAGGAGGCGATGACGCGGACATCGACCTCGACCCGGGTGGCGCCGCCGACCCGGACGAAGGTCTGCTCCTGCAGCACCCGGACGATCTTGCCCTGGGTGACCAGCGGCATGTCCGCCACCTCGTCCAGCAGCAGGGTGCCGCCATGGGCCTGTTCGAAGGTGCCGACCTTGCGGGTGCTGGTGACGCCGTCGATCGTGGTCTCGACCCCGAACAGCTCCTCCTCCAGCCGGTCGGGATGCATCGCGGCGCAGTTCAGGGCGATGAACGGGCCGTCGGCGCGCTTGGACAGGACGTGGATCTGGCGGGCCACCACCTCCTTGCCGACCCCGGCCGGGCCGGTGATCAGCACCCGGCTGCCGGTCGGCGCCGCCCGCTCGATCTGCTGGGCCAGCTGGCCGATCACCGCGGACTGGCCGATCAGTTCGACCTCGGTGCCGGCGCGCAGCCGCAGCTCGGCGTTCTCGCGCCGCAGCCGCGCCGCCTCGATGGCGCGGTCCACCATCAGCAGCAGCCGGTCGGACTTGAACGGCTTCTCGATGAAGTCGTAGGCGCCGTGCTTGATCGCGGTGACCGCGGTCTCGATGTTGCCGTGGCCGCTGATCATCAGCACCGGCACGCCGGGATGGTCGCGGCGGATGATGTCTAGCAGCTCCAGCCCGTCGATCGGGCTGCCCTGCAGCCAGACGTCGAGCACCACCAGGCTGGGCTGGCGCGCGGCAAGCTCCTGCTGCGCCTGCGTCGTGTCGCCGGCTTCCCGCGTCGTATAGCCTTCGTCGTCGAGAATGCCCGAGATGAGCATTCGGATATCCGCCTCGTCGTCTACGACGAGAATGTCATGCGCCATGGCCCACCGCGTCCTTGGAGCCCGCAGTCGTCACCTGCTCGGTCGATTCGCTTGGCTCGTCACCGGTTGGAACAACCGGCATGCCCGCCTGTTCCAGCGGAAATACGAGGCTGACCCTCGCACCGCCGCCGAGACGATCTTCCAGGACCAGGCGGCCGCCGTGATCCTCCATGATTTTCTTGACGATGGCGAGGCCCAATCCGGTGCCCTTGGTGCGGGTGGTGACATAGGGTTCGGTCAGCCGGTCGCGGTCGGCGGTCGGCAGTCCCTTGCCGTTGTCCTCCACCGTGATCCAGGCCTCGCCGTCGAAATAGTCCAGGATCAGGCGGACCGCACCCTTGGGCAGGTCACGGCCCTCGGCGATGCGGCCGTCGATCGCGTCCGCGGCATTCTGCAGCAGGTTGGTCACGGCCTGCGACAGCTGCCGGGAATCGCAGGGCACCTGGGGGCGCTGGTCGGGCTGGCTGAAGGCGAAGCCGATCTTCGCATGGGCGTTGCGCTGCAGGAACATCGCCTGCTGGCAGGTCTCCGACAGGTCGATCGCCTTCATCACCGGCGTCGGCATGCGGGCGAAGGCCGAGAACTCGTCGACCATCCGGCCGATGTCGCCGACCTGGCGCACGATTGTCTCGGTGCAGGTGATGAAGGTCTGAGGGTCGTCCGTGATCTGCTTGAGATATTTGCGCTTCAGGCGTTCCGCCGACAGCTGGATCGGGGTCAGAGGATTCTTGATCTCATGCGCGATCCGCCGGGCGACATCGGCCCAGGCCGCCTTGCGCTGGGCCGACAGCAGCTCGGTCACGTCGTCGAAGGTGACGACGAAGCCGCGGACCTCGCCGTCCAGCCGCTCGGCGGCGATGCGGGCCAGCAGCACCCGGTTCTCGCTGTCGCGGCGGATCTTCACCTGGCCCTCGACCACCCGCCCCTGGCGGTTGCGGGCGCTGGCCAGCAGCTCGGCCATCTCGGGCACCGCAGTCTCGAGCGGCTCGCCCACCAGCTCGTCGAGCGACCGGCCCAGCAGCTCGGTGGCCGACCGGTTCGGCAGGTTGACCCGGCCGTCCTGGTCGAGGCCGAGGACGCCGGCCGAGACGCCGGACAGCACGGTCTCGGTGAACTGCCGGCGCTGGTCGAGCTGGCGGTTGGCCTCGATCAGCTCGCGGCGCTGGCTTTCCAGCTGGTTGGTCATGCGGTTGAACGACCGGGCCAGGCTGCCCAGCTCGTCGGTGCTGTCGCTGCCCTGGACCCGGATCGACAGGTCGCCGGCGCGCACCCGCTCGGACGCCATGATCAGCTCGCGCAGCGGCCGCACCAAAGTGTCGGCGAAGACCAGGCCGATCCACACCGCGGCCATCAGCAAAAGCACCGCCACCGTGACGTAGATCGCGGTGAAGATCAGCTGCAGCTGCGACCGCCTGCCCTCCAGCGCGCGGTAGTCGGCCACGGCGCCCTTGGTCTGCTCGACATACGCCAGCGCCTCCGGGTCGACCTGCTTGGCGATCAGCAGGAACGCCTCGAAGGGAAAGCCGTTCAGCCGCACCAGCGCGCGCACCCGGTCGGTCTGGCTGTCGACGATCAGTTCGACCGGCCCGTACCCGGCATCGCCGGACGAGGCCCGCCGGTACTGGTCCTGGTCGACCATGTCCAGCTTGAGCCCCTTGGCGAAGGCCGATTCCGCGATCACCTGCCCACGCCGGTCGATGATCCGGATGTCCGGCAGCGAATAGGTCTGCGTCATGTTGCTGAGGATGCTGACCAGGGCATATTTGTTGCCGTCGATCAGCTCCGGATACTGCGAATAGGCCCGCTCGATCGTCGACGCGATGCTCTGCGCGGCGTAGCGGATGCTGTTCTGGTTCTCCTCGAGATAGACCTGGGCGACCGAGAGCGATTCGTTGATCGCGGTCGAGACCCGCTCGGAGAACCAGGTCTGCACCCCGATGTTGAAGATCACGGCGGAGAACACCGCGACCAGGATCGCCGGCGCCACCGCGACCACGGCGAACAGCGCCACCAGCCGCACATGCAGGCGCGACCCGGCCGAGCCCCGGCGGCGCGCCGCCCAGATCCGGACCAGCCTCCGCGCCACGATCGCGCCGAGCATCAGGAGGATGCTGAGGTCGAGCACCAGCAGCAGCGACACCCGGTCGGCATCCTTTCCGAACAGCGAATTGCTGCTGAGCGCGGTGTAGGTGGCGATGCCGGAGCCGACAGCGGCGATGATCAGCACCACCGCCAGCTTGTTCTCCAGCCCTACGCGGGCTGCCCATTGGTAGAGCTGCCGCCAGAGAGTCGGTGTGCCCGCGGCGTTGGTCGTCATAGGGGATGGGTCTGCCGGCGACGGAAAGGTCAAGCGGCTAGCTTAGGCCACGGACCACCGGGATGTCTAACTCGCGGATCTTCTTGCGCAAGGTGTTGCGGTTGAGGCCGAGCAGCTCGGCCGCGCGGATCTGGTTGCCGCGGGTCGCCCCCAGGCTCAGCGTGATCAGCGGCCGCTCGACCTCGCGCAGCACGCGGTCGTAGAGTCCGCTGGACGGCAGGCTGCCGGCATGGGCGGCAAAATAGTCGCGCAGATGCCGCTCGACCGCGGCGGACAGCCCCTCGCCGGCCGGTTCGGCGCCGGGCTCGACCAGGCCCTGCTGCGGCAGTGCGTCGCTCAGCTCCGCCTCGATCACGTCGACCCCGATGGTCTCCTGCGAATAGAGGGCGCAGAGCCGCCGGGCCAGGTTCTCCAGTTCGCGGACATTGCCGGGCCAGCGGTGCCGCGTCAGCCGCTCCATCGCCCGCTTGTCCAGCGACTTCTCGCTCATGCCCTCGGCGGCGGCGCGGCGCATGAAGTGGCTGACCAGGGCCGGGATGTCCTCCGACCGCTCGCGCAGCGGCGGCAGCCGGATCGGCACGACGTTGAGGCGGTAGAACAGATCCTCGCGGAACAGCCCCTGCCGCACCATGGTGCGCAGGTCGCGATGGGTGGCGGCGACGATGCGGACATCGGCGCGGATCGGCGTGCGGCCGCCGACCGTGGTGTATTCGCCCTCCTGCAGCACGCGCAGCAGCCGGGTCTGGGCCTCCATCGGCATGTCGCCGATCTCGTCGAGGAACAGGGTGCCGCCCTGGGCCTGTTCGAAGCGGCCGGTGGAGCGCGACAGCGCCCCGGTGAAGGCGCCCTTCTCATGGCCGAACAGCTCGGATTCGATCAGGTCGCGGGGGATCGCCGCCATGTTGATGGCGACGAAGGGGCCGGACCGGCGGCGGCCGTAATCGTGCAGCGCCCGGGCCACCAGCTCCTTGCCGGTGCCGCTCTCGCCGGCGATCATCACGGTCAGGTCGGTCGCCATCAGCCGGGCCATGACCCGGTAGATCTCCTGCATCGCGGGCGACCGGCCGATCAGCGGCATCGCCTCCTCGCCGTCCTCGGCGCCGGGCCCCGGCACCGCATCCTGGCGCGGCAGGGTCAGGCCGCGTTCGACCACGCTGACCAGCTCCTTCAGGTCGAACGGCTTGGGCAGATACTCGAACGCGCCCCGCTCGGTCGCCTTGACCGCGGTCAGCAGCGTGTTCTGCGCGCTCATGACGATGACGCGCAGCTCCGGCCGCAGCTTCTTGATGCGCGGCAGCAGGTCCAGCCCGTTCTCGTCCGGCATCATCACATCGGTGATGACGAGGTCGCCGACGCCGTCCTGGATCCATTTGTAGAGGGTCGAGGCGGTGCCGGTGCTGCGCACCTCGAGGCCCAGCCGCGACAGCGCCTGGGTCAGCACCATGCGGATGGCGCGATCGTCATCCGCGATGAGGATGGTTCCGGTCGTCATCACTTGCTTCCGTGGTCGCTGTCGCCGTTCACCGCCGGTTCGGCATGGATCGGCAAGGAAATCCGGAACACCGTGCGGCGCGGCTCGCTCTCGAAGCCGATCAGGCCGCCATGGTCGCCGATGATCTTGGCGACCAGCGCCAGGCCGAGGCCGGAGCCCTCCGACTTGGTGGTCACGAAGGGATCGAACAGGTGCTCCTTGAGGTCATCGGGGATGCCGTCGCCATTGTCCTGGATCGCCACCACCAGCGGCAGGTTCAGCCGCTGGCTGGTGCCCGGCACGGCGATGACGACGCCGCGCTGATAGGCGGTGGTGATGATGATTTCGCCATCCTCCGGCACCGCCTCGACCGCGTTCTTGATCAGGTTCAGGAAGACCTGGACCAGCTGGTCGAACTGCCCGGACACCGGGGGCAGCGACGGGTCGTAGCGCTCGACGAAGCGGACATGGCGGCCGAAGCCGGTCTGGGCGACCTGGCGCGCCCGCTCCAGCACCTCGTGGATGTTGACGGCGTCGCGGTTCAGCGGGCTGGGGTCGGAGAAGGCGTCCATGCGGTCGACCAGCCGGACGATGCGGTCGGTCTCCTCGCAGATCAGCCGGGTCAGGGCCCGGTCCTCGTCGCCGACGGTCTGCTCAAGCAGCTGGGCGGCGCCGCGGATGCCCGACAGCGGGTTCTTGATCTCATGCGCCAGCATGGCGGCCATCGCGGTCATCGACCGGGCGGCGTGGCGGCGGTTCAGCTGGGTGTCGATGCGCCGGGCGACCGATTCCTCGAACAGGCTGACCACGGCGAGGTCCGGCGGGTCGACCAGGGCCCCGACGGTCACCGTGACCGTGCGGCGGCCGATGCGCGGGCTTTCCAGCAGCATGCCGTAATCGGCGACGCTGCGGTCCTGCTGGATGGCCTGGTCGATCAGGGTGAACAGCGGGCTGTCGGCCGGCACGATGCCGGTCAGATCCTGGCCCACCAGGGCGGATTCGCTGGCGTCGAGCAGCTGCTGGGCGGCCAGGTTGACATAGCGGATCACCCGGTCGCGGCCGACCGCCAGCACCGCCACCGGCAGCGATGCCAGCAGGGCGAAGGGATCAGGTGGCGGCGGGGCGATTGACGGAATCTGTTTCAGGCTGGGCATGGCGGCATGGTTGCTGCGGACCGTCAGATCAGCCCATCGCCTAAAATTTGTCCAATGAAAGTTTTGCCTAACCAATGAGCAGAAACGCCGTTCGACCCCCTATTTCGCGGGGGAAGAACTGGCCGGCGGCCGGGTCTATATCAGCTGCGGCCATCGGAGCGCCCCAGCGGCGGACCCAGCCGCGGCCGATGGTATCATGAGATCGCCGTCCCAGGACGGTGATAAGGATGGAGCAGAGTCCCATTATGACATCGATGATCGGGCAGATCGGCCGCGTCGCCGCCCTGGCCCTCGGCCTGCTGGCCGCGGCGATGGTGCCGGCCCTCGCGGCCGATATCAAGGGCGCCAAGGACTATCCCGGGATCAAGCGCTTCGAAGGCGCGTCGATCGTGTCCTACAGCACCCAGAAGTTCACGCACTACACTCTGGCGCTGGGCCCCGCCACCGGGGTCGACGCGGGCGGCAAGGCGACCTTCGCCTCCGCGAAGGAGGTCAGCGGCGCGCTGACCCGCCTCAGCTACACCGCGCCGGCCGGCGTCTCCTCCGCCGATGTGTTCGAGAACTACCAGAACGAGCTGGCGGCCAAGGGCTATCAGGTGCTGTTCAAGGCCGACGGCGCGGCGATCGGTCCGAACCAGGGCGACATCTTCGCCGGGATCGAGACCCAGCTGTTCGAGTACAGCACCGAGGCCGGGCATTTCCTGACCGCCGAGTTGACGAAGGACGGCGCCACGGTCGACATCGCCCTCTATGTCACCGAATACGAGGATGGCTACACGCCGCGCGTCGAGGTCGAGAAGGGCCAGGTCATCGTCCAGCTCGACGTCGTCGAATCCGGCGCGCTGCAGGACAAGATGGTCACGGTCTCGGCCGCCGACATCGAGAAGGGCCTGGCGGCGCAGGGCCACATCGCCATCTACGGCATCTATTTTGACACGGCCAAGACCGACCTGAAGCCGGACTCTCAGCCGGCGCTGGACCAGGTGGCCCAGTTCCTCAAGGACGACCCGACGATGAAGATCCATGTCGTCGGCCACACCGACAATGTCGGCGGCATGGACTCCAACATGGCCCTGTCACGGGCCCGGGCGACAGCTGTGGTGGCCGCGCTGGTCAAGCAGTACGGCGTGCCGGCCAGCCGGCTGAACGCGGCCGGCGTCGGGCCGCTGGCGCCGGTGGCGCCGAACGCCACCGACGACGGCCGGGCGAAGAACCGCCGGGTCGAACTGATCCCGCAGTGACCTGGGGCCGGCCGGGCAGGCCCTCCGCCTGCCCGGCCGGCCCCGTCGCGCTTGTCTCTCCCCCGGCGCCGCCCTATCGTGCGGCGCTTTTTTGCCGAGGGAGCCACAGCGGATCATGCCACGCCACGCCGCCGTCATCGTCGCCGCCGGAACCGGCGAGCGGTTCGGCGGGTCCTTGCCCAAGCAGTACCGCCCGCTGGCCGGCAGCTCGGTGCTGCGCCGGTCGGTCGAGGCGTTCCGCGCCAGCGGCCGCTTCGGCGACATCGTCGTGGTCATCCGCGACGAGCACCGGGCGCTGTACGACGCCACCGCATCCGGCCTGGGCCTGCCCGACCCGGTGATCGGCGGCGCCACCCGGCAGGACAGCGTGCGGGCGGCTCTGGAATGGCTGGCGTCCCACGCGCCGGACGGCGTTCTGGTGCATGACGCGGCCCGCCCCCTGGTCGACCAGGACACCATCGCCCGGGTGCTCGACGCCCTGGAGACGGCCGAGGCGGCGATCGCCGCGGTGCCGGTGGTCGACACCATCAAGCGGGCCGAGGGCGGCATCGCGTCCGGCACGGTCGACCGCAGCGGCCTGTGGCAGGCGCAGACGCCGCAGGGCTTCCGCTTCGCGACCCTGCTGGCCGCGCATCGCGCCGCCGCCGGCGAAAGCCTGACCGACGACGCCGCGGTGGCGGAGCGCCAGGGCATCGCCGTGCGCATCGTCGAAGGCCATGTCGACAACTTCAAGATCACCACGGAGGCGGACCTGACCCGCGCGGAACGACTGCTCGGCGGCGCCGACATCCGCACCGGCACGGGCTTCGACGTGCATCGCCTGGTCCCGGGCGACGGCGTCATCCTGTGCGGGGTGCACATCCCCCACCCGTTCAAGCTGGACGGGCATTCCGACGCCGATGTCGGGCTGCACGCCCTGACCGACGCGCTGCTGGGCGCCATCGGCGCCGGCGACATCGGCCAGCATTTTCCGCCTTCGGACGAACGCTGGCGCGGCGCCGATTCCGCCGCCTTCCTGGCCCATGCCGCCAGCCTGGTGCGGGCCCGCGGCACCATCCTCAACGTCGACATCACCTTGATGTGCGAGCGGCCGAAGATCGGGCCGAACCGGGCGGCGATGGTGGCGCGCGTCGCCGGGATCCTGGAGCTCGACCCCGAGCGGGTCAGCGTCAAGGCCACCACCACCGAACGGCTCGGCTTCACCGGCCGGGAAGAGGGGATCGCGGCCCAGGCGTCCGCGAGCGTCCGGATCGAACGCTGATGCCGTTCCGCCCGCTCCCGCCCGGCTGCCGCTTCTGGCAGCCGTCGACGCTGCTGGCGACCGTGGGCGGAATCGGGCTGATCCGGGTGGCCTCCGGCACCTGGGGATCGCTGGCCGCCCTCCCCCTCGCCTGGCTGCTGTGGCTGTGGGGCGGCGAGGCGGCTGTGGCGGCGGGCGGCATCGGCTTCGGCCTGGTCGGGGTCTGGGCCGCAGCCCAGGTCTGCGGCGGCGAGCCGGATTCGAGCGCGATCGTGATCGACGAGGTGGCCGGCCAGCTGCTCGCCGTCGCGCCGATCGCCGGCCTGCCCTGGGCCTACCCCCTCGCCTTCGCCCTGTTCCGACTGCTCGACATCGCCAAGCCCTGGCCGATCTCGTGGCTGGACCGCGAGCTGGCCGGCGGCTGGGGCGTGATGCTGGACGACATCGCCGCCGGGGTGATCGCCGCGGCGGTCTGCGCCGCGGCCGTGGCAGGAGGGTGGATATGATCGACGACGCCGATCTGGTGCTGGCGGAGCAGGTGCTGGCCGCCTGCCGGGCCCGCGGCCTGACCGTGGCGACGGCGGAAAGCTGCACCGGCGGCCTGGTCGCCGCGGCGCTGACCGCGATCGCCGGCTCCTCCGACGTGGTCGAGCGCGGCTTCGTCACCTATTCCAACGCGGCCAAGGCCGAGCTGCTGGGCGTGCCGACCGAGCTGATCGCCACCAAGGGCGCGGTCAGCGCCGAGGTCGCGGCCGCCATGGCCCGGGGCGCGCTGATCCGCGCCAGGGTCGGCCTCGCCGTGGCGGTGACTGGGATCGCCGGGCCGGGCGGCGCTACCCCCGGCAAGCCGGTCGGGCTGGTCCATTTCGGCCTGGCCGTCCAGGGTCTCGCCACCCGCACCGAACGACGCGTCTTCGCCGGCGATCGCACCGCGGTGCGGGCCCAGGCGCTGCGCCTGGCGCTGGAGCTGCTGCTGGCCGGCGCCGGGGCCGCGAAAACCGCATCCCCAACCGCCGATTGACGCGGCTTGCCGCTGGGCGGAGGGCACCGCATCATGCCTTGCGACCATCTGACGAAAGTATCGCGCCTGTGCGTGCGTCCCCGGCCCAAAGCCTCTGGCCATTCCTCGCCTTCGGCGCCTTGCTTCTATTGGCCTTTCCGGCCTCGGCGACGCCCACCTTCGAAAGCGCGCGATGCGTCTTCCCGGTGCCGCGCGGCGAGCGGGCGACCTGCGGCTTCGTCGCGGTGCCGGCCCATCGCGAGGGCATGCGCGGCCGCGACATCCGCCTCTATGTCGCGGTGCTGCACAGCCAGGCCCCGTCGCCGCTGCCGGATCCGGTGATCTTCCTCAATGGCGGGCCCGGCGATGCCGCCTTCGGCGAGGATGCCGACACCTGGTGGCAGGCCAGCCGGCCGATCCGCGCGGCGCGGGACTTCATCGTCTTCGACCAGCGCGGCGTCGGCCAGTCCCGGCCCAGCCTGGACTGCCCGGAGCTGGACCGCATCGCCGACCGGAACTGGAAGCCGGGGCTGAGCCGGGCCGAGATCCTGGCGATGGAACGGCCGGCCGCGGCCGCCTGCCACGACCGCCTGACCCGGGGCGGCATCGACCTGTCCGCCTACACCACGGCGGAGGCCGCCGCCGATGTCGACGACATCGCCGCCGCCCTGAACTACGAGAGCTACAACCTGATCGGCGTGTCCTACGGCAGCCGGGTGGCGCTGGCGGTGATGCGCGACTTCCCCGACCGGGTCCGCAGCACCGTGCTGGACAGCGTCTATCCGCCTGGCATTTTCGACCTCGACACCCAGCCGGCCCTGATCGCCCGGGTGTTCCGCCGGCTGTTCGAGGATTGCAAGGCCGACACCGACTGCGAGACCGAGTACCCGCTGCTGGGGCCCCGTTTCGACGGCATGCTGGCGCAGCTTCGGGCCGCGCCGGAGACGATCCGCCATGGGCGGAAGTCGATCCGGGTCGATGACGGCATCGTGCTCGACGCGCTCTATGCCGCCTTCTACGACCCGACCACCCTGGCCGACCTGCCCGGGTTGACCGACAAGGTCGCGCGCGGCGATCTGGCCGCCCTGACGCCCTGGATCGGACCGGTGTTCAGCGGCGGCCCGAACCGCGCCGAAGGGCTGGCGCTGAGCGTCGCCTGCAGCGAGAGCTGGCCCTTCGCCACCCGCGACGCGCTGGCCGCCTCGGTGGCGGCCGCCGAACCCTATGGCGGCGACGCCGCCTATGCGCTGGAGTGGCAGAGCTGCGAATCCTGGCACGTGCCGCCGATCTCGGCGGTCGACGCCGTCGCGGTGTCGAGCACGGTGCCGACCCTGCTGCTGACCGGCAGCTTCGATCCGATCACGCCGCCCGAATACGCCTACATCGCCGCGCAGACGCTGACCAACGGCCGGGTGATCGAGTTCCGGGCGGGAAGCCACTCGCTGCTGACCACGGAGGCCTGCGCGCCACAGCTGGTCGCCCGCTTCATCGAGGCGCCGACGGCGCCGCTCGACGAGTTCTGTCCGAACCGCACGCTGGGGCCGCGCTTCACCACCGCCGGGCTGGCGGATCAGCCGCCCTCGGCCGCCGCGGCGACGACCGAGGCGCGGTCGCCATAAAGCGACCGCGCCCGGGTCTCGAAGGCCCCGACCATGCGCCGGAAAGCCTCGTGGAACAGGGCGCCGATCAGGGTCTGCAGTACGCGCGACCGGAACTCGAAATCGACATAGAAGTCGATCTTGCAGCCGCCGGGATGCGGCTGGAAATGCCAGCGGTTGGTCAGCCTTTTCATCGGCCCGTCGACATAGGCGACATCGATCTGCCGGCCCGGCGTCAGGGTGACGCGGCTGGTGTAGCGCTCGCGGATCATCTTGAAGCCGATGACGAGGTCGGCCATCAGCACATTGCCCTCGCGGTTGCGGATTCGGGCTCCCAGGCACCACGGCAGGAAGCTGGGATAGCTTTCGATATCCGCCACCAGCTCGTAGAGCTGTTCGGGGCTGTAGGGCAGGACGCGCGTTTCGGTATATGAGGGCATGATCGGTCTGCGGGGCGGTGTCGGCCTATAGATTAGACCGGCTCCGCCATCCCGCCAGTGCGACGTTGAGGCGCTCCGCGCCGGGGGCGACGTTTACGCGCCGCGGCGAGGTTCAGGCACCCCGCGCCAGGGCGACGAGGTCGATCGAGCCGGCGGCGGCGCCGAGCCGGGCCAGCCGCGCCGCCTTCAGCCGCTCGAAATCGGCCCCGGCATGGTAGGAGGACCGGGTCAGCGGCGAGGCCGAGATCATCAGGAAGCCCTTGGCCCGCCCGATCTTCTCGTGGCTCTGGAACTCCTCGGGCGTCACGAAGCGGTCCAGCTTGGCGTGCTTCGGCGTCGGCTGCAGGTACTGGCCGATGGTCATGAAGTCGACATCGGCGGCGCGCAGGTCGTCCATCACCTGCCCGACCTCCTCCGCTGTCTCGCCCAGGCCCACCATGATGCCGGATTTGGTGAAGATGGTCGGGTCCAGCTCCTTCACCCGCGACAGCAGCTGCAGCGAGGTGAAATAACGGGCGCCGGGCCGGATCGACGGGTACAGCCGCGGCGCGGTCTCGAGGTTGTGGTTGAAAACGTCCGGTCGCGCTTCGACAACGATTTCAACAGCTCCTGGCTTATTCTTGAAGTCAGGAGTGAGGATCTCGATGGTGGTGTCCGGCGACGCGGCGCGCACCGCACAGATGGTCTCGGCGAAATGCCGGGCGCCGCCATCCTCGAGGTCGTCGCGGTCGACCGAGGTGATGACGATGTGGTTCAGCCCCAGCCGGCCGGCGGCCTCGGCGACATGCTGCGGCTCATGCGGGTCGAGCTGGTCGGGCCGGCCGGTCGCGATGTTGCAGAAGGCGCAGGCCCGGGTGCAGACCGAGCCCAGGATCATCACCGTGGCGTGACCCTTGGACCAGCACTCGCCGATGTTGGGGCAGGCCGCCTCCTCGCACACCGTGTTCAGCTTGAGGTCCCGCATCAGCTTGCGGGTCTCGTGATACTCGGGCGACACCGGGGCCTTCACCCGGATCCAGGCCGGCTTGCGCTGGATCGGATTGTCCGGGCGGTTGGCCTTTTCGGGGTGGCGGAGATGCGGCTCTACAGCGGACATGGTCGTCCTTGCGGGGTCCTGGGCGGGGTCGCGGCCTAGCTCGGCGATACTCCCCCAAAGATGGGGGACTATCGCGCGAAGCCAAGTTCGCTTTGATCAATAGTGGATTGCGCGGCCGTAGGCGTCCAGGACGCTCTCATGCATCATCTCGCTGAGCGTCGGGTGCGCGAAGATGGTGTGCATCAGCTCCGCCTCCGTCAGCTCGCCCGTCTTGGCGATGACATAGCCCTGGATCAGCTCGGTGACTTCCGCGCCGACCATGTGTGCCCCCAGCAACTCGCCGGTCTTGGCGTCGAACACGGTCTTGATCATCCCCTCGGGCTCGCCCATGGCGATCGCCTTGCCGTTGCCGATATAGGGGAAGCGGCCGACCTTGACCTCGCGCCCGGCCGCCTTGGCCTTGGCCTCGGTCAGGCCGACCGACGCCACCTGCGGCATGCAGTAGGTGCAGCCCGGGATGTTGCTGACATCCATCGGGTGCGGATGCTGGCCCGCGATCTTCTCGACGCAGATCACGCCCTCGTGGCTGGCCTTGTGCGCCAGCCAGGGCGCCCCGGCGACGTCGCCGATGGCGTAGACGCCCGGCTCATCCGTCTCGAGATAGGGGCCGACCACGATGTGGCCGCGGTCGACCTTCACCTTGGTGTTCTCGAGCCCGATATCCTCGACATTGCCGGTGATGCCGATGGCCAGGATCACCCGGTCGGCGGTGATCTTTTCGGTCTTGCCGCCGACCTCGATGGTGGCGGTGACGCTGTCGGCACCCTTCTCCAGCTTCTGGGTCTTGGCGCCGACCAGGATGCGCATGCCCTGCTTCTCGAACTGCTTCTTGGCGAAGGCCGAGACCTCCTCATCCTCCACCGGCAGCACGCGGTCGAGCATCTCGACCACGGTCACCTCGGCGCCCATGTTGCGGTAGAAGCTGGCGAATTCGATGCCGATGGCGCCCGAGCCGATGACCAGCAGCGACTTCGGCATGGTCGGCGGGACCATCGCCTCCTTGTAGCTCCAGACCAGCTTGCCATCGGCCTCCAGCCCCGGCAGGTTCCGGGCCCGCGCGCCGGTGGCGACGATGATGTGCTTGGCCGACAGCGTCTCCTTGCCGCCGGCCTTCAGCGCCACCTCGACCTTGCCGCCGCCCAGCAGCTTCGCGGTGCCGTCGAACACCGGCACCTTGTTCTTCTTCAGCAGGTGCTTGACCCCGCCCGACAGCTGCGACGCGACCTTGCGCGACCGATCAACCACTTTCTTAAGATCGAAGGTGATGTCCTTGGCAGAGAAGCCATATTGGTCGAGATGCTTGAGCAGATGTGAGATCTCGGACGACCGCAGCAGCGCCTTGGTCGGGATGCAGCCCCAGTTCAGGCAGATGCCGCCGAGATGCTCGCGCTCCACGACCGCGGCCTTGAGCCCCAGCTGGGCGGCGCGGATCGCGGCGACATAACCACCGGGACCGCCGCCGATCACAAGGACGTCGAAGCTCGTATCAGCCACAGTAGAGTCTCCTTGCTCCCTCCCCCGCCCGAATGCCGGCGGAGGAGACTGTCACAGGGCCGGCCGTCCGGGCCGGGGCATGTCCCGGCCCGGGCCGATCAGAGCATCATGCCGAGCGGCGCCTCGACCAGCGCCTTGAAGGCGGCCAGGTACTCGGCCCCGACCGCGCCGTCGACCACGCGGTGGTCGACCGACAGGGTGCAGCTCATCACCGTGGCGATGGCCAGCGCGCCGTCCTTGACCACCGGCTGCTGGGCCCCGGCGCCGACCGCCAGGATGCAGGCCTGCGGCGGGTTGATGATCGCCGCGAAGTCCTTGATCCCGAACATGCCGAGATTGGAGATCGAGAAGGTGCCGCCCTGGTATTCCTCGGGCTTCAGCTTGCCGTCGCGGGCCCGCGCCGCCAGGTCCTTCATCTCGGCCGAGATGGTGCTCAGGCCCTTGCGGTCGGCATCCTTGATGATCGGGGTGATCAGCCCGCCCGGGGTCGCCACCGCCACCGAGATGTCGACCCGCTCGTACTGGATCAGCGCGTCGTCGGTCCAGGAGGTGTTGGCCGCCGGCACCTTGCGCAGCGACAGCGCCGCCGCCTTGATGATCAGGTCGTTGACCGACAGCTTGACGTCGCCGCGGTCGTTCAGCTCCTTGCGCAGCTTCAAGAGCGCATCGAGCTGGATGTCGACCGTGAGGTAGAAATGCGGGACGGTCAGCTTGGACTCCAGCAGGCGCCGGGCCACGACCTTCCGCATGTTGCTGTGCTTCTGCTCGCTGTACGGGATGCCATAGGCATCGGCGAGCTGCTTGGCGTTCGGACCGGCCGCCGTCGGCTTGGCCGCGGCCGGAGCTGCCGCTGGCTTCGCCGCCTCGGGGGCGGCTGCCGCGGCCGGCTTGGCCGCCGGCGCGCTGCCGCCCGACACCGCCGCGTCGATGTCCGCCTTGACCACCCGGCCGTTCGGGCCGGTGCCCTTCAGCGCCGCCAGGTCGATGCCGGCCTGCTCCGCCATCCGGCGGGCCAGCGGGCTGGCGAAGACCCGGTCGTCATGGCCGTTCGCCGCCGCCGGCTTCGCGACCGGGCCCGCTGCGGCCGGCTGGGTCGCCGGAGCGGGCGCCTCGGCCTTGGCTTCGGCTTTCGGCTCGGCCGGCGCTTCAGTCTTGGCCTCGGCCTTCGGGGCCGCGGCACCACCCTTCAGGGCGCCGGCATCCTCGCCGTCTTCCAGCAGGATGGCGATGATCTCGTTGACCGGCACGTTCTCGGTGCCTTCCGGCACCACGATCTTGCCGATGACGCCTTCGTCGACGGCTTCGACCTCCATGGTCGCCTTGTCGGTCTCGATCTCGGCGATCACGTCGCCGGACTTGACCTTGTCGCCTTCCTTCTTGTGCCAGGTGGCGAGCGTGCCCTCGGTCATGGTCGGCGACAGCGCGGGCATCAGAATGTTGATCGTCATCGATCTCTCCCTGCGTCCGGCGCCCGGATCAGCGGTAGCAGGCGGCCTTCGCCGCCGCCACGATGTGCGATGCCTGCGGCAGCGCGAGATGCTCGAGATTGGCCGCGTAAGGCAGCGGCACATCGACCGAGCAGACCCGGCCGACCGGAGCGTCGAGATAGTCGAAGGCGTGCTCCATCATCAGCGCCGCCAGCTCCGACCCGATGCCGGCGAAGGGCCAGCTTTCCTCGGCCGAGATCAGGCGGTTGGTCTTCTTGACCGAGTTGACGATGGTCTCGACGTCGAGCGGCCGGATCGTGCGCAGGTCGATGACCTCGGCGTCGATGCCCTCGGCGGCCAGGGTTTCCGCCGCCTCCAGCGCCTTCCCGACCATGATCGAGTAGGCGACGATGGTGACGTCCTTGCCCGAGCGCACGATCTTGGCGCGGCCGATCGGAACGGTGAAATCGGGATCCTCCGGCACGTCGAAGCTCTGGCCGTAGAGCATCTCGTTCTCGAGGAAGATCACCGGGTTGGGGTCGCGGATCGCCGATTTCAGCAAGCCCTTGGCATCCGCCGCCGACCACGGCGCCACCACCTTCATGCCCGGGCAATGGGCGTACCAGCTGGCGTAGTCCTGGCTGTGCTGCGCGCCGACGCGCGAGGCGGCGCCGTTCGGGCCGCGGAACACGATCGGGCTGCCCATCTGGCCGCCGGACATGTACAGCGTCTTGGCCGCCGAATTGAGGATATGGTCGATCGCCTGCATGGCGAAGTTGAAGGTCATGAACTCGACGATCGGCCGCAGCCCGGAATAGGCCGCGCCGACGCCGAGGCCGGCGAAGCCGTGCTCGGTGATCGGGGTGTCGATCACGCGCCTGGCGCCGAACTCCTCGAGCAGGCCCTGGCTGACCTTGTAGGCGCCCTGGTACTCCGCGACCTCCTCGCCCATCAGGAAGACGGTGGGGTCGCGGCGCATCTCCTCGGCCATGGCGTCGCGCAGCGCTTCGCGCACGGTCAGGCGCTTGGTGCTGGCGAAGAACTTGTCCTCGTCCGAGGCCGGTGCGGCCTTGTTGGCCGGCAGCAGCGCGGCCGCGGCGGCCGGCGCCTTGGCTTCAGGCTTCGAGGCCTCCTCGGCCGCTTCCGCCTTCGGCGCCGCGGCACCGTTCGGGGCGGCCCTGGCCGGGGCGGCGTCCGACGCGCTCTCGCCGTCGCCGAGCAGGATGGCGATCGGGGTGTTCACGGCCACGGCCTCGGTGCCTTCCAGCACCAGGATCTTGCCGATGGTGCCTTCGTCGACCGCCTCGACCTCCATGGTCGCCTTGTCGGTCTCGATCTCGGCGATGACGTCGCCCGACTTCACCGCATCACCCTCGCGCTTCAGCCATTTCGCGAGCGTGCCCTCGGTCATGGTCGGCGACAGGGCCGGCATCAGGATTTCGGTGGGCATTCGGATTCTCCGGCATCCGGCGGCGCCGCTCGTTCAGCGGCGGCGCCCCGGGGTGATGATGGCTCAGGCTTCGATCAGGACGTCGGTGTAGAGCTCCGACGGATCGGGCTCCGGGCTCTGCTGGGCGAATTCCGCCGCGTCGTTGACGGTGCCCCGGATCTCCTTGTCGATCGCCTTGAAGTCGTCCTCGGTGAGGCCGCCGATCGCATCGATCTTCTTGCGCACCAGATCGATCGGATCGTGGGTCTCGCGCATCTTCGCCACCTCCTCCTTGCTCCGGTACTTCGCCGGATCGGACATGGAGTGGCCGCGATAGCGGTAGGTCATCATCTCCAGGATGGTCGGGCCGCCGCCCGAGCGGGCGCGCTCCAGCGCCTCGGATGCCGCGGCGCGGACCGCCAGCACGTCCATGCCGTCGACCTGGAACCCGGGGATGCCGTAGGCCTGGCCGCGCAGATGCAGGTCGGCATTGGCCGACGCCCGCTGCACCGAGGTGCCCATGCCGTATTTGTTGTTCTCGATGACATAGACCACCGGGAGCTTCCACAGGGCGGCCATGTTGAAGCTCTCGTAGACCTGGCCCTGGTTGGACGCGCCGTCGCCGAAATAGGTGATGGAGGCTCCCCCATCCTCCTTGTAGCGATGGGCGAAGCCGAGCCCGGTGCCGAGCGAAACCTGGGCGCCGACGATGCCGTGGCCGCCGAAGAACTTCTTCTCGCGGCTGAACATGTGCATCGAGCCGCCCTTGCCCTTGGAGTAGCCTCCACGGCGTCCGGTCAGCTCCGCCATCACGCCGCGCGGGTCCATGCCGCAGGCCAGCATGTGGCCGTGGTCGCGATAGCCGGTGATGACGTCGTCGGCCGGGGTCTGCGCCGCCTGCATGCCGACCACCACGGCCTCCTGGCCGATGTAGAGGTGGCAGAAGCCGCCGATCAGGCCCATGCCGTAGAGCTGGCCGGCCTTCTCTTCGAAGCGGCGGATCAGCAGCATGTCACGGTAATAGCCGAGGAGCTCGTCCTTGCCGGCGGGGGCGGGAGCCACGGCTCCCGACGCCTTATCCTGGGCAGGACGACGTTTCGTGGCGGCCAATGGATCCTCCCATAGAGAGCGGCATCGGGTTATTAGGCGCGCATAGGATCTTCGCCTTGCCCAGTGCTACCGCGCACGGACGGAATTTGCAAGGCATGGGTCAAGGGGACGCGGGGCGCGCCGGCGCGATTCGTCGCGAAAGCGCCTTACGGCGTCGTCGGCGCGGCCGCCTTGGGGTAGAAGATGACGACTTCGTCGGGCTTGGCGACATTCAGCATCGCCCGCGCCCGTTCGTCGAGCATGTCAAGGTCGACCTGCTTGGGGTCGATCAGCGCGGCGCGCTTCTCCATCTCGCTGCGCTGGGTCTGCAGCGTATCCAGGGTGGCCTGCGCCTGCGCCACCTCGTCCTTGAGGTTGTCGCGCGCGAAGATGCCGTGATCGCCCTGGATCGCGTGATACGCGAAATAGGCGATCAGGCTGGCGCCGACCACCGGCCCGATGACCGGCCGCAATTTCCGCCTGATATAGCGAAACATGCTCATGCGACTAAATCACCATAGGTCGGGGTCGGCGTCAATTCTTCCGCCTAACGGCGCCGGAACACGGCCCTTCCAGCATAGCTCGCGGCCCGGCCCAGCTGTTCTTCGATGCGGATCAGCTGGTTGTACTTCGCGAGTCGGTCGGAACGGCTGAGCGAACCGGTCTTGATCTGCCCGCAATTGGTGGCGACCGCGAGGTCGGCGATGGTCGCGTCCTCGGTCTCGCCCGAGCGGTGCGACATGACCGCGGTGTAGCCGGCCTTGTGCGCCATCTCGACCGCCTGCAGCGTCTCGGTCAGGGTACCGATCTGGTTGACCTTGACCAGGATCGAATTGCCGATGCCGCGGGCGATGCCCTGGGACAGGCGCTCGGGATTGGTCACGAACAGGTCGTCGCCGACCAGCTGGGTGGTCTTGCCGAGTGCGGCGGTGATCGCGGCCCAGCCCTCCCAGTCGTCCTCGGCCATGCCGTCCTCGATCGAGACGATCGGGTAGCGCCTGGTCAGGTCCTCGTAATAGGCGACCAGGCCGGCGCTATCGAGGGTCTTGTTCTCCCCCGCCAGCACGTAGCGGCCGTCCTTGTAGAACTCCGACGACGCGGCATCGAGCGCCAGCACCACGTCCTCGCCGGGCTTGTAGCCGGCGGCCTCGATCGCCTTGACGATGAAGCCCAGCGCCTCGTCGGCCGACCCCAGATTGGGGGCGAATCCGCCCTCGTCGCCGACATTGGTGTTGTGGCCGGCGTCCTTCAGCTTCTTGCGCAGGGCATGGAACACCTCCGCCCCGGTGCGCACCGCCTCGGCCAGGGTCGGCGCACCGACCGGCAGGATCATGAACTCCTGGATGTCGATCGGGTTGTCGGCATGGGCGCCGCCGTTGATGATGTTCATCAGCGGCACCGGCAGCGTGGCGGCGTTGGCACCGCCGACATAGCGGTACAGCGGCAGGCCGGCATCCTCGGCCGCCGCCTTGGCGACCGCGAGGCTGACGCCGAGGATGGCGTTGGCGCCGAGCCGGCTCTTGTTCGGGGTGCCGTCGAGCTCGATCATGGTGCGGTCGAGCTCGATCTGGTCCTCGGCGTCGAGGCCGGTCAGCGCGTCGTAGAGCTCGCCATTGACCGCGTCGACCGCCTTGGTCACACCCTTGCCGCCATAGACGGATTTGTCGCCGTCGCGCAGCTCGACCGCCTCATGGGCGCCGGTGGATGCGCCGGACGGCACCGCGGCCCGGCCGAAGGCGCCCGAATCGAGGGTGACGTCGACCTCGACGGTCGGGTTGCCGCGGCTGTCGAGGATCTGGCGGGCGTGAATGTCGACGATCGCAGTCATTGTGTGAGAACCTCTCGCTTCGCTGCGCACGGGTGGGGTCGGGAATCGGGCGCGGCCAGACTGTGCTCCGGCCCGGAAAATGCAAGGAATTTTACCTCTGCGTTGCGGACAAGGCTCACATTTCCCAATTGTGGCGCTGGCATGTTGAAACTGCGTCATTTTGGGGAGTAGCCTCCGGCGAAAGTGCTAAAGCTGAAGGTGCCGAGATGCGGCTATTATCCCACATGCTGTCGCGCTTCGTTCAAGCCGGGCGTCTGCGCATCACCGATGCGGGCGGTGTGGTCCGCGACTTCGCCGGCAAGGCGCCGGGCCCGTTCGTGTCGGTGCGGTTCCACGACCCTGGCTTGCAGCGCAAGATGTTCCTGTCCCCCGGCCTGGCGGTCGGCGAGGCCTATATGGACGGGACCCTGACCTTCGAGGACGGCACGTCCCTGCGGGACCTGTTCACCCTCTACGGCCACAATTACCAGGCGCTTGACCGCTATCCGCTGCAGGCGCTGTTCCGGGCGATCGGACGCCGCCTGCGCTGGCTGCAGCAGTACAACCCGATCGGCAAGTCGCAGCAGCACGTCGCGCATCACTACGACCTGTCGCGCGAGCTGTTCGAGCTCTTCCTCGACGAGGACATGCAGTACTCCTGCGCCTACTTCGGCGACGGGGTGCGGAGCCTCGAGGAGGCGCAGGCCGCCAAGAAGCGGCATATCGCGGCCAAGCTGAGGCTCGACGGCGCCAAGCGCGTGCTCGACATCGGCAGCGGCTGGGGCGGCATGGCCATGACCCTGGCCGAGCTGGCGCCGGTCGAGGTGCTGGGCGTGACGCTGTCGACCGAGCAGCAGAAGCTGGCGGAGGAACGGGCGAGGCGGCGCGGCCTGTCGGATCGCGTGACGTTCGAGCTGCGCGACTATCGCCAGATCGAGCAGCGCTTCGACCGAATCGTCTCGGTCGGCATGTTCGAGCATGTCGGCGCCGCCTACTATGACGAGTTCTTCGGCAAGGTGCGCGAGCTCCTGACCGATGACGGCGTCATGGTGCTGCATTCGATCGGCCGGATGGAGCCGCCGGGCACCACCGCCGCCTGGCTGCGCAAATACATCTTCCCAGGCGGCTACTCGCCGGCCCTGTCGGAGGTGATGGCCGCGGTCGAGCGCCAGGGCCTCTGGGTCTCCGACATCGAGATCCTGCGTGTCCACTACGCCGAGACGCTGGCGGCGTGGCACGAGCGGTTCCAGGCCCAGCGCGAGCGCATCGCCAAGCTGTATGACGAGCGCTTCTGCCGGATGTGGGAGTTCTACCTGCTGGCCTGCGAGAACGAGTTCCGGCTGGGCAGTTGCATGGTGTTCCAGATGCAGCTCGGCCGGAAGCGTGACGCGGTGCCCTTCACCCGGGACTACATCACCGACACCGAACGCCGCTACGGCAACATGGCCACGGCGGCGGAGTAACCGGAGGTTTCCGGCTCCTTACCGCGTCATTCCCGCGAAAGCGGGGATGTGGACTCACATTTGAAGTGCAACAGTGAGGAGAAGACCTCGGCAGGTGTGCGGAAGTCCAGGCATTGCCGAGGGGTGTGGTTGTAGCGTCTGGCGATGCGGATGAGATCGAGGGGCTGGAGGACGGAGAGATCGGTTCGCCTTGGCAGGTCTCGTCGCAGTCGTCCGATGGCGTTTTCGATGCCGCCTTTCTGCCAGGGTGCGTGCGGATCGCAGAAGAAGGTCTGGATGT